>NZ_JBGQRB010000036.1:0-22582 GCF_045528645.1 Ruoffia sp. FAM 20857 | reverse complement strand
CCAAGTGAATTCTCCTTTTAGTAATGTATGGTAACTTTATTATATAGGAATTCACTGGCTTTTGTGTACATACAAAAAAAGGTGTCAGTGAGATTTCTCTCACCAACACCAAAAATTCAAGAACCGTATTTGAAAGCACCCAGCTGGGTGCTTTTTTTATACGAATATAATAATGATAAAATAAGCTTTAACATTAATTTATCATCATCAAGTTATTAGATTTAAAAAATATTTTTATTTATAAAACCATATAAAGCGCTACCGAGAAATTCAAAGAACAATATAATATAATATTTAAAAATTATAAAACGCCTTTAAAGATTATCCTGAAGCGATTTATGTATTTTTATCTAATAAAATTAAAATAAAATTAAAAATATACTTGATAATCTAATCTAAAACGGTTAATATATTATATATAAATAAGAATTACTAATTGGAGGTTAGTTTTATGAAAAAATCTTTTAAAAAGTCATTTGCACTAGCAACAACGGCCCTTACTTTATCAACTGTATTTGCAGCTCCAGCTGCTAACCTAGTTCACGCACAAGAAGAAGGCGAAGGAGATGTTTTAGATTTCTCTCCTACTGCTGTAAACGAAGGTGAACCCATCGAAGGTGGAACTTTACGTTATACCTTAGTATCTGATACAACTTTCGCTGGTGTTTTAAATAACATGTTATATCAAGGACAACCAGATTCATCTATTATTGGTTTTATTAACCCTGGTTTATATGGATACGATGAGAACTTTGCAATTGATAACTCAGGTTTCGCTGATGTAGAGTTTGATCAAGAAAACAAACAAGTGACAATTACAATTCCAGAAGGAACAACTTGGCATGATGGTGAAGAAGTCACAATTGATGATGTCATCTTCCCTTATTATGTTATCGGTAACCCAGAATATACGGGTATCCGTTACGGAACTGACTTCCAAAACGTTGTAGGTATGGAAGAATATCACAACGGAGATGCTGAAGAAATTTCAGGATTAGAACGTGTGGATGACTACACCTTAACAGTTACATATCACAACTTTAATAACTCATTATTACAAGCTGGTGGGGGTGTTTCTAGTTATATCGAACCTGAACACTTATTAGGTGAAGTACCAGTAGCTGAATTAGAAGATAGTGAATATGTTCGTACGAATCCAGTTGGATTTGGTCCATTCCAAATCGAATCGATTACACCAGGTGAGTCAGTAACATTCTCTGCTTTTGATGATTACTTTGATGGTCGTCCTAACATTGATGAAGTTATTCTTGAAGTTGTTAACCCAACAACAATTGTTTCAGAATTAAAAGCTGGTAACTATGATATCGCATCATTACCATCAGACCAATATGATACATATTCAGATGCAACTAACTTCCAAAGTGTAGGATTCTTAGAAAACGCTTATACTTATCTTGGATTCAAACAAGGAACTTGGGATGCTGAAGCAGGGGAAGTAGTAACCGATTCAGAACGTATAACAACAAATAAAGCATTACGTCAAGCAATGGCATATGCAATCGATAATGATGCTATCGCAACTAATTTCTATTATGGTTTACGTCAAAATGCGAATACATTAATCACACCTAACTTTACCGATTACCATAATGCAGATCAAGAAGGATATAATTATGATCCTGAGCAAGCAGCTCAAATATTGGCCGATGCTGGTTTCGTAGATAACGATGGAGACGGCTTTGTTGAAGATCCAGATGGAGAAGCATTCACTCTAGGTTTCGCTTCAATGTCAGGTGGAGAAACAGCAGAACCAATCGCACAGTACTACATCCAAGCATGGGGTGAAGTTGGAATTAATGTTGAATTAGTTGATGGACAATTAATGGAATTCAACTCATTCTACGAGCGTCTTGAAGCAGATGATCCAGCCATCGATGTTTACCAAGGAGCTTGGGGAACTGGTGGAGATCCAAACCCAACTGGCTTTTATGGTCGTACAGCTGCATTCAACTATACTCGTTGGGCAACTGAAGAGAACGATGAATTATTAGCAGCGATTGAATCAGATGAATCATTCGACGAAGAGTTCCGTCAACAAGCATTCTATGACTGGCAAGCGTATGCAATGGAAGAATTACCAGTAATCCCAACATTATTCCGTTATTCTTTAACAGCTGTTAATAACCGTGTAAGTAATTGGGAAACTGCAATCGGATCAGACTTAAAATGGTCAGATATCTACCTGTTAGCTGAAGAGCCAATTGCTGAATAATTATTAAGCCTATAAATTAAATTCCTTTCTGAAAAGAACCTCTTCGGAGGTTCTTTTTTACGTCTATGATGGTATACATTGAGCTTTCATGATAGAATAAGTGTTGCATTGTGAGCTACCAACATTGGTAGAAAGAAAGTAAATAGGAGGATGCTATGAGTTTATTAATAAAACATTTAGAAAATATATTAGGCATAGACATAGAAGATGAAGCGTTATTTAAACGTGCTTTTATGCATAAATCTTATGTCAATGAACAAAAACATCACTTGTTAGAATCGAATGAACGCTTAGAATTTCTTGGCGATGCGGTGTTAGAAATTATTGTGAGTGATTACTTATATAATTTTTATCCAGAAGAACCTGAGGGAACTTTGTCTCGTACTCGTGCGCAATTAGTTCGTGAACCAAGTTTAGCCCTGTTAGCAAGAAAAAACGACTTTCATGAGTACATTCAACTTGGTAAAGGCGAGTCTGCAAGTGGTGGTAATCATCGAGATTCAATCTTAGCGGATTGTTTTGAGGCCTTTCTAGGTGCAACATATTTGGAACAAGGTATAGACGTTGTAACTAACTTTTTAAACAAGCAATTGTTATTAAATCACCAAGATATTCTTAAACAAGTGAATTTAGATTACAAGACACTTTTCCAAGAAAAAGCTCAAACACATGGAACAGTCTTAATTGAATACCGCTTAATTTCTAAAAAAGGACCCGATCATAATCAAATATTTGAGATGGGCTTATTTGTAGATGACAAATTAATTAGCCGAGGTAAAGGGAACAGTAAAAAACAAGCTGAAATTCAAGCGGCGAAAATTGCTTACCAACATTTAATTGGAGAGGTTTCATAATGTATCTTAGTAGAGTAGAGATGACAGGCTTTAAGTCCTTCGCTGACAAAACAGTTATTGAATTTAATGAAGGAATGACCGCTGTCGTAGGTCCTAACGGAAGTGGTAAAAGCAATCTTTCGGAAGCGATTAGATGGGTATTAGGCGAGCAATCAGCTAAAAGTTTACGTGGGAATCGAATGGAAGATGTTATCTTTAATGGAACACAAGCGCGTAAGCCAGTGAATATTGCAAAAGTGACTTTAGTTTTAAACAACGAGGATCGATATTTGGATTATGATTTTAGTGAAATAAGTATTACTCGCAGTTATAATCGAAATGGTGATAGTCAATACTTAATAAACAATGAACAAGTTAGATTAAGGGATATCGTAGATTTACTTTTAGATTCAGGGTTAGGAAAGAACAGTTTTTCAATTATTTCCCAAGGACAAGTTGAGCAAATATTTCTAAGTAAGCCTGAAGAACGACGGACGATATTTGAAGAAGCTGCAGGTGTTCAAAAGTACCAATACCGTAAGACTGAAGCTGAGAGACGCTTAGATAAATCGAGTGATAACTTAAGCCGGGTTAAAGACATTATTCATGAACTCGAATTACAATTGAATCCTTTAAGAAAACAAAGAGAGACGGCGCTTCTTTATACGAGTAAGAAAGAAGAATTAAAAGAGCTAGAAGTTTCTCTATACACCCAACAAATCGAAGATTATCAAACAGGGTGGGAAGAACTTGAGGAACAATTAAAGAATATCGATATAACCATAAATAATTTAATCACGCAAAATGATACACTAAGTACCGAAATCGATGCATCTAAAAACAAACAAAACCAATTAATCAATGCGATTGATCAAAATTCAGATACATATCAAAAGTTAACGTCTCAGATTGAAAAATTAAGAGCACAACAACAGATGATTGAAAAAGATATTCAATATAGTGAAACGGAACAAGCTGATAAAGCCAATATTTATGAAGAACAAGTGGCTGAAAAGACGAGACTTGACCAAGACATCATGGAATATACAAAGCAATTACAAACCTTTGAGACAGATTTGAAAGCATTAATGGCAGAATTAAAAGAAGTCAATAAAGATATCCAAATATCTCAAGGATTGAATGCGAACCAACAAGACGAATTACGTAATGAAATGTTGGAGTATTATCAACTAGAAGCCAAGTCAAACAATGAAATTCAACAGCAGAAAGCAGTCTTAGAAAGACAAAGAGCACGTAAAGACCAGGCTGCTGAGAAAATGAATAGTACTAGCCAAGAGCTTAAAAAGCTTGAAGTAGAAGCAATAGAAGCTGAAGAAGAACTAGAGGCATTCACAGGTAGCCAAAGTGAACAAAGAACCTTGTTACAAGAATTAAGTGAGAATAACGAAAAACTCTCAAATCAACGAGATGAGTTAAGACAATTGCTCTTTAACCAAGAAAGACAAACTCAAACCATTGAAACCCGTTTAAATTCACTGAAACAAATGCATGATAATTATACGGGCTACTATGCTGGCGTGCGTGCGGTTATGCAACAAGCGCAACGCTTAAATGGTATCGAGGGAACGGTTGCGGATTTATTAAATGTAAAAGAAACGTATCAATTAGCAATCGATACAGCTTTAGGTGGATCGATGCAACACATCGTTGTAGCAAATGACCAAGCGGCACGTGAAGCAGTGAATTACTTAAAGCAACAAAGAGCTGGGCGAGCAACCTTCTTACCACGGCCTAACATTAAACCGCGTCAAATTCAAAGTTTCAAACTTTTCCAAGCGCAAGAAATGCAAGGCTTTATCGCCGTTGCTTCCGAATTAGTCAGTTATGATGCGCAGAACGAAAACATCGTTCAAAACTTATTAGGAAATACAATCGTTGCTCAAACTTTAGTTGATGCACAAAACATTGCGCGAGCCTTAGGTCATTCAGTGAAGATTGTAACACTGGAAGGTGATGTGTTAATGCCTGGTGGATCACTCACCGGGGGTCAACAAAAGCAAAGGCAACAATCGATGCTCTCACGCCAAAATGAAATAAAACAAGCAAGCGAAGCCTATGAGACACATAGAGAACAGCTTAAGAATATTGAACAAGATTGGGAGAAAGTATCATCTGAATTAGCACATAATGACCAACAACTGAAAGAACAGCGCCAACAAGTGAACCAAACAGAAGGCATCTATCAGCGTTTATTCCAAACGAGTCAAAACGCTAAACAAGCATACAAACAAGCAAATAATCAAATGATTATATTAAAAGACTCCATTCGTGAATTCGATGAAGAGCTTGATGAAGCGAGAAATACAATCGAACAAGCGGAACAAAATCTTGTGAAAGCAAAATCTTCAATTGAAGAATTAAATCGGATATTAGAACAACATAACCTAGATGAAGACGCCCGTCAGAAGAAATTAGCTGAGTTAGAAGAATTTAGACAGGACAAATCAACGAAAAAAGCGGTTATGGACGTTGAGATTAAACAATTAAAACAAACTTTATCAGATTTAAAGAATCAATATGAGGTAGTTAATAATTGGATTACAAATTATGAGTCGAGTAAGACATTTGGACTGTCGTCGATTGAAGAGCTCCAAGAAAAACTGGAGGAAACTTTAGACGACATTGCTAAATTAGAAAAAGAAAGCGAAAGTCTACAAAAACAAATTCAAGCCGACCGTCAAAATCGCCAAGATTTAAGTGAAACGATTAATGAAAAAGAAAGTTTACTCAATAAATCTCAAGCAAAGAGTCAACGTAGTTTCCAAACACAAGCAAAACTACAAGCCCAGATTGAAAAAAATCAAGCCTTAATTGATAATCATTTGAATCATTTAAATCAAGAATATCAATTGACCTTCGAGATGGCAAAGAAAATTGCTAAACCGATTGAATCAACAGCTGAAATCAATAAAGTAGTTAAAGAATTACGTCAGTTCATCAATAAATTAGGACCGATTAATCTTCAAGCAATTGAAGACTATGATGAGTTAAATGAACGTTATGAGTTATTAGTGGAACAAGAAGAAGATTTATTAACAGCTATGGGGCAACTGAAAGATACAATGGATGAGATGGATGTTGAGGTTACTCGACGATTTAGCGCAACATTCAAACTCATTAATGAGAAATTCCAACAAACTTTCCGAAGATTATTTGGTGGAGGTGAAGCCTCACTCGAGTTGACGAACCCCAAAGATGTCCTAACAACAGGTGTAGACATCGTTGCGCAACCACCCGGTAAGAAGAAACAAAATCTGGCCTTATTATCTGGTGGGGAACGTGCGCTAACAGCCATAGCCTTGTTATTCGCTATTCTGGAAGTAAAACTTGTACCATTTGTTATATTGGATGAGGTAGAGGCAGCTTTAGATGATGCGAACGTGTACCGCTACGGAGAATACATTAAAGAATTTAGAGAACAAACTCAATTCATCGTCATTACACATAGAAAAGGAACGATGGAGAGTGCGGACCGGCTATACGGTGTTACGATGGAACGATCAGGTATTTCGAAATTAGCCTCAGTAAAATTAAGTGAAGCGGAAGAAGCTTTATCAGAATAAAGGAGTTATCAATGATAAAATTAATTGCTATAGATTTAGATGGAACGTTACTTAGAACAGATAAATCTTTATCAGAAGAGAACATCAATGCTATACACTACGCCCAGTCAAAAGATATTAAAGTCGTTTTATGTACAGGGAGACCATACTTAGCGATGAAAGACTTTGCCGAGAATATTGGTTTCGATGGCGACGATGAATATTTAGTCGTATTTAACGGAAGCCAAGTGATTAAAGCGAACACTGGAGAAGTTGTCGTTAATGATGTTGTTGAAACGAGCGATTTAGAGCGTTGGTATGAAGAAACGGAACGTTTAAATTTACCATTAAATCCCATTGATTCTGAATGGGTGTATGATCCAATTGAATATCCAAATGGGAAAGAGTCAACTTATACAACGCCAGCACCAAGAAAAACTGTTAGATATCATGACTTTGAAGCAGATCATACATTTAACAAGTTTGTTATTTGTACAGTTGAAGATTACTTAAATGAGCAACTACCTAAAATCAATAAAGACTTATTGGAAGAATATCAAACTGTCTTATCACATCCTTATCAATTAGAAATTGGTAAGATCAATGTTAATAAAGGGAATGCGTTAAAGAAATTAGGTAAACAATTAAATATCAAACCGGAAGAAATGATGACCATTGGTGACCAAAATAATGATCAGACGATGATTGATATGGCTGGTTACGGGGTAGCGATGGGCAATGCTGTTCAAGAGATAAAAGACAGTGCTTCATATATCACAGATACAAATGATAATGACGGTGTTGCGAAAGCAATCTATCATTTTATTAAGTAATAGAAGTGTTATAATATAAGCAAATAAGGAGTGAGATTATGGGTATTTTTGATCGTATAAAACGTGCTTTTACCGGTGAAGACCAGGTTGTTAAAGAAGAACTGAAAGAAAAAGACACCGAGATTGTTTTTGATAAGTATGACAAGGGTATGGAAAAGACACGTAAAAACTTTTCTGAAAGAATTGCGGACTTGTTTACAAGTTTCAGAGAAATTGATGAGGATTTCTATGAAGATTTAGAAGAAGCCTTTATTGGTGCAGATGTTGGTTTCAATATGACAATTGCCTTAACGGATGCTATTCGTGATGCGATTGAAGAAGAGAATGTGAGTCGTCCTGAGGATGTTAAGCGCGTTGTTCTAGAACAAATGGTGAACATTTATGAGAAGAATGAAACGGGAACGGTCGCAATTAAAGAAAATCCTGATGGGCCCACTGTCATTCTATTTGTAGGAGTAAATGGTGTTGGTAAGACAACTTCTGTAGGTAAAATTGGTTATAACTTAAAACAAGAAGGCAAAAAAGTTATTATGGCCGCTGGAGATACTTTCCGTGCAGGTGCCATTGAACAGTTAAATGTGTGGGGAGAGCGATTAGATATTCCAGTCGTGACTGGAAAAGCCAATAGCGATCCAGCTTCAGTCGTGTTTGATGCAGTGAAACGAGCGAATGAAGAGAATTACGATTACTTACTCGTAGATACTGCCGGAAGATTACAAACTAAAGCGAACTTAATGGAAGAGTTAGCCAAAATGAAACGAATCATTGAACGTGAGAATCCAAATGGTGTTCAAGAAGTGTTCTTAGTATTGGATGCGACGACAGGTCAAAATGCACTCATTCAAGCGAAACAATTCAATGAAGCAACTGAAATTACTGGTTTAGTTTTAACAAAATTAGATGGAACGGCTAAAGGTGGGGTTGTTCTTTCGATTCGTTATGATTTAGATATCCCGGTTAAATATATTGGATTAGGTGAGCAAGCCACTGACTTACAACAATTTGATCCTGAACAATATATGTATAATTTAGTTCGTGATGTGATTGAAGATAAGCAAGCTTAATAAAATATCCGTGAGGTCAAAAATCGACTTCACGGATATTTTTGTTTTCTATTATATGGTTATTTAAGTGCCAATTTCTGCTGTCTGAGTTTAGGAAGAATAATATTTGTTCCTAAAAATACGAGTAAAGAGACTACAAATCCAGTGACAGCAACCATACTTGATATCGAAGTATCGAGATAAATCCCAATGTAATAACCAAGGACGGAATTAAGTACGGTAATAAAAGCTGAACCGATTAATAAAGTGCTAAATTTATTCGTAAAACATCTAGCGGTCATCCCAGGCGCTGCCATTAAGGCGATGACTAGAATAGACCCAACACTTTCAAAAGAAGTGACTGCCGTCAGAGAAACTAAAGTCATCAATACTAAGTCGAGTGCAGCAACATTAATTCCAATAGTTCGAGCAAAGGTTTCATCAAACAAACGAATCTTCAATGGATTATAGAAAATAAAGATAAAAGCCAAATTAATGAATAAAATAATCAAACCAATAAAGAATGCCTGTGGCATTTGAATTGAGAATATTTCAACTTGGCGTAATGGTGCCAGTTCGACTTGACCTAAAAGGACCATATCAATGTCTAAATGCACATTTGTATAATATTTGGAGATGATAATAACGGCAATTGAGAATAGTAAGGGGAACACCAAACCAATCGCTGCGTCGTTTTGCATTCGACCGGTCTTTGTCAATAAGTCAATTAAGATAACAGTAATGACACCGAACAAGGTTGCACCGATAATTAAATAGGGCGAAGACAAATCTTCCGTAAAGTAAAATGCAATCACAATCCCTAATAAAATTGTATGTGATATGGCGTCGGCTACCATTAAACTCGAACGCATCAACAATAGAGAACCCAATAGACTACAAGCTAAAGCAACAACAATTAAAATTAATAAAATTTGAATCATCATGACACTACACCTCTTTTACGTAAAACATAAGAGCCTAGCAAGCCTTTAGGCCCGATGAAGACAGATACTAAAGCGATACCTGACAATACAACTACAATGGTTGGTCCTGTCGCCAAATCAGAAATATTTGTACTAAGTAAAGTCCCCATAAAACCAGCAAATAAGCCAAAAAAGCCTGATAAAAAGATAGTTTTAGGATAGTTATTTGTCCATTGCATTGCCCCAACGACGGGAGCGACTAACATGCTACTAATTAACTTTGTCCCAACAGCTTGTAAACCAATGACAATGGCTAATAAACTTAACGTTAATAAGATATAATTGATAAATTTCGTATTAATGGCAATGGTTTCAGCAAAAGTTTTATCGAACAAATATATTTTAATCTTTGGATAATAAAGCCAAAATATAAGGGCGATGATAACAGCAACAATCAAAATAACATTCACATCAAATTGCGTTAAAAAAGCGGCTTGTCCCATAATATAATTATCCAAACCAGAGAAATTCACTGATTGGAATTTGGGATTCGTTTGTACAATTCGGTAAAGCATTAAACCTAAGCTGAAAAAGGACGAAAGTACAAGTGCCAGGACACTTTCATAAGCAAAATGGCTATATTTGTGAATCCAGTTAATTAGAACATAGGCTATATAACCAACAACAATGGCACCTAACAGTAACACGAGAGAATTTCTCGTTTGAAATAACATAAAAGCAATAATTACTCCAGGGTATACTGAATGCCCAATCGCATCACCCAATTGACTTTGGCCTTCTAAGACAATCGTAGTACCGATAATACCTGATGCGAAGCCGAGTGCCATGGTTCCAAGTGCGACAACCCAGAAGAAATAATCAAAAGAGATATCAAACATGTTGATCAGCTCCTAGAATATGTAAGCCCGCTTGATTTGAACTCGGTTCAACATTATTTTGCTGAGACTGATTTAAATAAGCTTTATCAATATTTTCTCGCGTAAATACATCTACCGTTGGACCTGTTGCGATAACCTCTTTATTGAGGAACAACACATAATCAAAATTATCAGGCACTGAATTTAAGTCATGGTGAACAGTCAAACTAGTCTTTCCTGCGTCCTGAAATTCTTTTAATTGCGCCATAATAATGGCTTCAGATTTCATGTCGACACCAGCAAGCGGCTCATCAAAAAAATACAAATCAGCGTCTTGTGCAATGGCACGTGCAATAAAGACTCTTTGTTTTTGACCTCCAGATAATTGACTGATTTGACGATTCGAAAGATCAGTGAGTTCCATTGCTTCGAGTGCTTGAGAAACAACAATTTTTTGCTCTTCACTCACAGATTGAAAGCCCCAACGATTTGAGCTCACTCCCATCGTCACAACATCTTTGACAGTTGTTGGGAAATGCCAGTTAACTTCTGAAGTCTGGGGGACATAAGCGATTTTAGAGCGTGCTTGTTTCAATGTAAGGTCATTGAAAAAGCTTAGCTTATGTTGTTTAGCGGGTATTAAATTAAGAATGGCCTTTATAAAAGTTGATTTACCAGCACCATTCGGGCCGATGATAGCCATGCGAACATTTTCCGGAACTTGTAATGTAATATTGTTTAGGGCAAGAGTTTGTTGATATCTCACCGATAAGTTTTCGATCGTAATAATTGAATTCATATGAATCACTCCTTTTAAATTATAATTAACGAATTAAATGATCAACGATTAATGACACATTATGTTGATACATCTCAATGTAATTATCATTCGACTGACCAGTTGCAGCTAAAGAGTCTGAGAACAATTCTTGACCTTCACCACCCACAACGACAACCTCTGCATCCTGTTGGTTGACTCCTTCTTGAAGCTTTTCCATCGCTTGCGGGTTAGACGTTGTATCTAAGAATATGGCTGGCACATCGTTGTCGACAATAAACTTAACCGTTTTAATGATTGCGTCATTAGAGACTTCAGATTCAGTACTGATTCCTTGAGGAGCATATACTGTGAAGTCATAAGCCTGGGCAAAGTATGCAAAGGCATCGTGTGGAGTTACGAGAATGCGTTGTTCCACAGGTAATTCTGCAACTTTTTCATGGATCCATTGATTTAAAGCATCTAATTCTTCTATATATCTTTCTGTATTTTCATTTACTAATTTTTTATACTCAGGGTAAATTTCAACTAAAGCTTGTTGAGTTGTTAGAACAGATTGTTTATATAAATCTATATCGAACCAATAATGCGGATCGACTTCTTGAGAATCCTCAGAAATTGAGATTAGCTGGTCATTATTAAACTCCGCTGTCACAGATCTTGTATGTGGCAGTGCATCTAAAACTTCTGCCATCTGTGCCTCAAAATGCAAACCATGAAATAACACGAGGTCAGATTCAGTAATGTCTTTTAAATTTCTAGCCGTTGCTGTATACGTATGCGGGTCACCACCAGCAGGGACAATTGAAACAACCTCAAACGTTTCTGGGGCGAGTTGTTCTACAATATCAACTAAAAAAGTCGTTGTGACTGTAATTTTTTCTTTATCTGCTTGAGCATGACCGATGGGCGTTACATAAGTGAATAACAAAATGATGACCATAAATAGAGTCATGATGTATTTAATATATTTTTTCATTTCAAACCTCCAAACACTAATTTTTAGGCGTGCCTAAGTGTTAATTGAATTATAATGTTAGGCGCGCCTAAAGTCAACCGGAAAGTTTAAATAAATTTGAGGCTAAAGGGAAAACATGGTAAAATTAGGATTAGCAAAAAAATCATTGGGGTGATGTCAATGTCACAGAGTCGCGAGGACTATGTAAAGTTTATATATGAACATGCAGGAGATGAATCCATCTCTAATAAAACAATCGCTGAGGGATTAGAGGTTTCTCCAGCCTCCGTGAGTGAAATGATTAATAAATTGGCTAAAGAAGGCCTAGTAATTAACGAACGCTACCGCGGTAGTGCATTAACACCAAAAGGTCATCTAATGGCTCAAGAAATGGTGAGAAAACACGAAATATGGGAATATTTCTTACAAAATAGGTTAGGATACACGAAAGAAGAAGTACACGAATTTGCTGAAGTATTGGAGCATGTAACACCCAAGGATTTAGCGGATCGATTAGCTATTTATATTGAGAATCCTGAAGAAAAGGTGAATAGAATGTCGTTAGAAAAAACGATTTATATTGGTCAATTGTTCTCATTTTATAAAGCTCTGTTGACAGAGAAACAACAAGATATGTTGTCATTTTATTATGAAGAAGACTTATCTTTAAGTGAAATCGCCGAACATTTCGATATTAGTCGTCAAGGCGTTCATGATAATATTAAGCGTGGAGAGAAATCCTTGCTAGAATATGAAAAAACACTCCGTTTAAATGAGAAACGTGAAGAACGTATGCAATTATTAAATACATTGAGTGAGTTATTAACATACAAAGAAGCTCATTCAGTCATAGAAAAATTAATTCAAATAGAAGATTAAGAAATAGAGGGGTAATAATATGGCTTTTGAAGGACTTTCAGAGCGCCTACAAGGTGCGATTAGCCAGGTTAGTTCGGGGGGGACAATCACCGAAGCCGACCTGAAACAAATGATGCGTGAGATAAGACTTGCTTTACTTGAGGCCGATGTTAACTTTCAAGTAGTAAAAACATTCGTTAAGAGTGTGAATGAAAGAGCATTAGGTTCCGATGTATTAAAATCATTATCTCCAGCGCAACAAGTTTTAAAAATTGTTGATGAAGAATTAACAGCCTTAATGGGTGGGGAACTCGTTCCATTAAACTTCTCAGCGCAACCACCAACAGTTATTATGATGGCTGGTTTACAAGGTGCTGGTAAGACGACAACGGTAGGTAAATTAGCTAAATATATTTCTGAAAAAGAAAATAAAAAGCGCCCATTATTAGTAGCTGCCGACGTATACCGTCCAGCAGCGATTGAACAATTACAAACCATTGGTCAACAATTAGGTTTTGGTGTTTATAGTGAAGGAACAGATGCGGATCCAGTAAGAATTGCTGAAGCAGCATTAAACCAAGCAAGACTACAAGGGAACGAAGTCGTTATCATTGATACGGCGGGTCGTTTACACGTCAACGAAGAATTAATGGCTGAATTACGTAATATTAAAGCAGTCGCAAATCCGCAAGAGATTTTACTAACTGTTGATGCTATGACCGGACAAGATGCGGTAAACGTTGCGCAATCTTTCAATGAGTCACTTGATATAACAGGGGTTGTCATTACAAAACTCGATGGTGATACTCGTGGTGGAGCGGCACTATCGATTCGTTCAATTACCGATAAACCTATTAAATTTACAGGTCAAGGTGAGAAATTAGACGCCTTAGAACCATTCTATCCAGACCGTATGTCGAGTCGTATCCTAGGTATGGGGGATATGATGACGCTGATTGAGAAAGCGCAACAAGATTTTGATGAAGACGAAGCTCAGAAAATGGCCGACAAAATCAAAGATGCTTCCTTTGACTTTAATGATTTCATTGCTCAAATGGATCAAGTAAACAAAATGGGTTCAATCAAAGATATCATCAAGATGATTCCAGGTTTGAATAAATTACCAGGTGTAGAAGACTTCGATGTATCTGAAAAAGATATGGCGCGTGTCAAAGCAATTGTGATGTCAATGACACCTCAAGAGCGTACAAATCCAGATATTATCTCACAAAGTCGACGTAAAAGAATTGCTGCCGGTGCGGGGCAAGAGCTTCAAGCCGTGAACCAATTAATTAAGCAATTCAACCAAACACGTCAAATGATGAGTTCAGCTTCGAATGGTAAGATGGGTAATATGAAGAAAATGATGAATCAGATGAAACAAAATGGTGGTGGAGGCATGCCAAATATGCCAGGAATGCCACAAATGAACGATTCTGACTTTATGTCACCTGAACAAAAAGAGAAACAACAAAAAGAAAAAGAATTACAACGTCGCTTGAAAAAAATGAAGAAAAAACGTCGTTAATTTCTAAATAAAGCTAAAGTTCACTTGGAAATAGTGAACTTTTTCTATTTTTTGAAATGTTAAACCGTATTATAGACCTGAATAATTCATACTTCTAAATTTTTCGATTAAAAATACATTTTTTGTCGTAATTTTGCTTTGGTTCTAAAATTTATATGTTTTTTGAGATTTTACAGAACATTTTTATCGAGATTCGATTTTTAAAGGCTAACCACTTATTTTTGGGCGCACGAATCCCTAGGCACTGGATAATTTTTTCAAAAAATGAAATCTATTAAATATAACATCGAATCCGTTGGATTCGCCTAAAGACGGCGTAAAATTCTGCTTGATAGACATGCGAACTAGAAAGTTTTAAATAGATCCGTCTCGCAGTGCTGACCAACTTTCCGGCTACTTTGAATAAACGAAGACGAATGGTATTTACTTGAAGATTTTTCCAATTCTTTTCAAAACAGATTGTACGCATAAAGTTGATAATATTATAAGCTATTACACTGATCATCATACGCGCGTGATTTTCGATGAACCGTGGACTATCTGTCTTGTCAAAATAGAAGCTGTTTTTGGCTTCTTTGATGTAATTTTCCATAGTGCCTCGTTTATTATATGTTTCAAAAACTCTTTTTGGTACGATATTTTCTGAGAAACTTGTAATAATAAACGCATGACTAAAGAGTAACTCTCCAGCTTCTCGAGTTGAACGAATACATACTCGACGAGATTTAGGCCAAGAGCCGGCTTGGTATGAAACAGAATGATAGTAAGTTTCTTTCTCATCCCAAGGATGATTATCATCATAGTAGACAAGTTCTTCAGCTAAATGAGTTAATTTTCGATTACTCTTTAAACGAATCACATAGTCACTACCGAAAGCCTCACATAACTCATATATTTCAGGTGTTGCGAAACCACTATCTCCACGGACTAAGATATCTGTCGTAGGAATTGCTTGATGATAGTGATCTAAGAGTGGTTCAAGAAATGCCTTTACGCCATTAGAAGTATATTGATTTCCTGAACGAAGTTTAGCTTTTAAAAAATCACCAGTTAATCCATCAAAAGCGACTAATGGATGATAACCGTTCGTTCCATAATGAGCATTATAATCTGTCTGTTCTTGGCTACCGAAGGTATCCGAATGGGTAGAATCTAAATCAACAATCATATTCGTATCATTACGAATAAGTCGTGCTTGATCAATCACTGTTTGATTGAGTGTCTGGAAATTTTCGATCGTTTGTTCCGTAATTCGATCGAAAAATCGAGAGATAGAGGGTTGCGAAGCCCATACTTCATCAGTTGAAAGAGCTTGTAATAACGGATCGTGTTGTAAGATATCCGCTGATAAATCGGCTTTATAGCCAGCGATAATCTGAAAAAGTAATTGTTTTAAAATCTTATGGTTATCGTGTAGCCAGTAGCGACGGTCTTCATTAAACGAAACGACGTCTTTAGAATGCTCTGTAAAATGAAAAGCGTCCATGAATTCGTCGACCAGTGCCAACCCAGAATCACTCGATAAACGACCACCTGTATGAGAGACATGTAAATTATTATTGAATTTTGCTGTAGTTTCTTGTAAAGTAACCATTGAGAGGACCCCTTTCTATTGGTTGTTTGTTGTGAATTAACCATATCAGAAAGGGGTTCTTTTTGCATCACCTAACGGGTGATGAAGCAATTTACTACAAGTACTATAATCACAACATTAATTGACATTTTTAGAAAAACTATGAATTATTCAGGATAGAAGCAACTATATAAAATATTTCAAAAAACTTCACCCTGTAAAGGAAAAACACTTTACAGGAGGGATGTTATCTGATAATATACTTAACTGTGAGATTAATTAATGGAGGTGACTTACATGGCAGTTAAAATTCGTATGAAACGTATGGGTTCTAAAAGAAGCCCATTCTACCGTATTGTAGTAGCGGACGCACGTGCTCCACGTGATGGACGTATTATTGAACAAATTGGAACTTATAATCCAGTTCAAGAACCAAAACAATTAGAAATCAACGAAGAGTTAGCGTTAAAATGGTTAAGTGATGGTGCTCAACCATCTGACACTGTTCGCAACTTATTATCTACTCAAGGAATCATGCAAAAATTCCACGAGTCAAAACAAGCGAAATAAGGCATGTTTGATAAGTTTAATATCACAATAAAGGATGATAAAAATGCCAGATATTGAAGCTTTGATAAAAACAATTGTTGAACCACTTATTGACAATCCTGATGAGTTTTCTGTCGATATTGTTGAAACAGAAGATTTTATAGAGTATCATCTTAATTTACATCCGGATGATATTGGACGTGTCATTGGCAGAAAAGGGCGTGTTGTGAGAGCAATACGTACAATCATTTATAGCATTCGTCAACGCGGTTCTAAAAGAGCTCGCATTGTCATTGCTGACGGTGATAGCGAATAAGATTTTAAGTGCTAAGTAGAGACAAATTAATTTGTTTCTACTTAGCACTTTTTGTTTGGTGAAAATTTATATATAATAAAAGTAGTAATGTAGCTTTAAGAGCAAAGTTATATAATGTAGTGTGAAAGGAAATAAACTATGGAATATTTTCGTATAGGAAGAATTGTAAATACATTTGGCATTCGAGGAGAAATTAAAGTTATAGCAGATACTGATTTTCCCGAAGAACGATTTGCTGCTGGCGAGGTTTTAACGATATTAGATAATGATCGTCCCGTTCAAAAAGTAACAGTCAAAAATGCTAAGTTAAGTAAAGGAACATATATTGTAAGTTTCGAAGAATTCAATAATATAAATGATGTCGAAAAGTTTAAAACGATGTGGTTAGCCATTAATCAAGACCAACAACAAGAGTTGGATGAACATGAGTTTTATTTTCATGAAATTATTGGTTTAAAAGTAATAACGATTGAAAAAGAAGAACTAGGTGTGATAAAAGACATCTTAAGTTTAGGTTCGAATGACGTATGGGTAATCAAACGTAACAAATCCAAATTACCAGATGCTTTGATTCCTTATATTGGAGACGTTGTGAAAGAGGTCAATGTTGATGAAGGGTACGTTGTAATTGAATTGATGGAAGGGTTAATTGACGATGAGAATTGATGTATTAACTTTATTTCCTGAGATGTTTGCTCCAATGGAACACTCGATAATGAAACAAGCACAACAGGAAGGTATCTTATCATTTGAGACACACGACTTCCGTCGCAACCCGGTCAATAAGCATGGTCATGTAGACGATTATCCTTATGGTGGTGGAGCAGGTATGTTATTAAGAGTAGAGCCAATTGTAGATACATTAGAGGAACTGGAGATGACTGACAAGTCACGTGTTATTTTAATGGATCCAGCTGGAAAACCTTTTACCCAAGATTTGGCACAAGAGTGGTCACAAGAAGAACATTTAGTATTTATTTGTGGCCATTATGAAGGCTTTGATCACCGAGTTCGAGATTACATTACAGATGAAGTATCCATCGGAGATTATGTCTTAACAAATGGAGAACTTCCAACCATGGTCATGATAGATTCAACGGTTCGTCTCATTCCAGAAGTAGTTGGAAATGCCCATTCAATTGTAGAAGAGTCCCATCAAAGAAAACTACTAGAACATCCTCAATACACAAGGCCACGAGAATATAGAGGGAAAAGCGTCCCTGATGTGTTGCTTAGCGGGCATCATAGTAATATAGAATTATGGCAACAAAAGGAAGCAATTAGAAGAACCTATAATAATCGGCCTGATTTATTAGAGAAAGCTGAATTAACTGACCAAGAACGTGAATGGGTTAAAGAATTTGAACGTCAATAGGTTTAAATTTACTAAAAAAAATAAACTTAATATGTAATGAGAATCATCGACAAACGCGACAAATCAATCGAATTTAAACTGTATTTCTTGAGATTTTTTTATAATAATGGTATTGTGAAAACTGCGGAAAAACAAGGAGGAGAATAGAATTGTGATTGAATTCAAAAACGTTTCAAAACGTTACGCTAGTGACGTATTAGCTGTGGATGATTTTAACTTAAAGATTGAAGATGGAGAGTTTATTTGTTTCATAGGTACATCAGGATCGGGTAAAACAACTTCGATGCGAATGATTAACCGTATGATTGAACCTTCAGATGGTGAAATTTTAATCGATGGAAAAAATATTATGGATATGAACCCAGTTAAATTAAGAAGACAAATTGGGTATGTTATTCAAAACATTGGTCTAATGCCACATATGACAGTTAAAGAAAACCTTTTAATGGTACCAAAATTATTAAAATGGGATCAAGTCAAACTTGATGACACAGCCAAACGCATGATTAAACTAGCTGAATTACCAGAGGAGTTTCTTGATAGATATCCTTCAGAACTATCTGGGGGTCAACAACAACGTATCGGAGTCGTCAGAGCATTAGCTGCAGAACAAGATATCATTTTAATGGATGAGCCGTTTGGTGCGCTTGATCCATTAACTAGGGATACACTGCAAGTAATGGTTAAAGAATTACAAGAAGAATTAGGGAAGACCTTTGTCTTTGTAACGCATGATATGGATGAAGCGCTGAAGTTAGCGACACGTATTGTCATTATGAGTAAAGGGAAAATCGTACAGGTTGGGACTCCGGATGAGATTTTAAGTAATCCGGCGAATGAGTTTGTGGCTCAATTTATTGGGCAAGACCGTTTAATTCAAGCTCAACAAGATACAACTAAAGTTGGCGAGATTATGAGTAAACGCCATGTGGCGATGATTGAAGACAAATCACTTACGGATGCTTTAGAATTAATGAAAGAGCAATCTGTGGATACGCTTCTAATTACGGATGAGAATAATGTATTAAAAGGTTTTGTTGATATCCATATGATCCAAAGACATTTTAATACAGCAATTAACTTATCGGATATTATGAGCTCAGATATGTTCTCACTCAGAGAAGATGCTTTAGTACGTGAATCGGTTGATTTAATCTTAAAACGTGGGTACTCTTATGTTCCAATTGTGAATGACGAAGGTCATCTAAAAGGGATAGTAACACGTGCTACATTCGTAAACATCATCTATGATGCGATTTGGGGAGAATATGAAACATTAGAAGATGTTTCACCTGAGAATTCAGTAGAACATGTGGATGACATCGAAGGAGATGGCATTGTTATACCACCAGCTGCCAGTGAAAAAGATGGTGGGTATGTTCTATGATGACATTTCTTCAAGAAAATGGGAGTCAATTAGTTACTCTAATTTTTGAACATTTATCTATATCATTTATTTCCTTGTTATTGGGAATTATAGTTGCTGTACCACTAGGAGTTGTATTAACTCGAACACCTAAAGCAGCTGACTTTGTTATTGGGATTGCAAGTATCTTCCAAACGGTACCAACACTAGCCTTGCTAGCGTTAATGATTCCACTAATTGGGATTGGGCGTTTTCCAGCGATTATCGCATTGTTTATCTATTCTTTACTACCTATATTACGTAATACGTATATCGGAATGAACGATGTGAGCCCCACTGCAAAAGATGCTGCAAAAGGGATGGGTATGACGGCACTTCAATCAATTACAAAAGTTGAATTACCTTTAGCAATGCCTGTAATCATGGCCGGTATTCGTTTGTCAGCAGTGTATGTGATTGCTTGGACATCATTAGCATCATATATCGGTGCTGGCGGTTTAGGAGACTTTATCTTAAGTGGTATATCTTTATATGAAGCAGACCTTATATTCGCAGGAACAATACCAGTGACAATTATGGCACTCTTAGCAGACTATCTATTAGGTAAAGTAGAGATATACTTTACGCCTGATGTCACTGCAGCGAAATAGGAGGATGAACATGATTAAGAATAAAACAAATAAAATAATAACATTAATCGCTTCAATATTCCTTCTTGCTGGATGTGCCTTACCAGGCCTTGGTGGTGGATTCGGTACCGAAACGATAAAAATTGCAGGATTAGGTACAACTGAAAGCCAAATATTATCTTCGATGGTTCAACAATTAATTGAAGAAGAGACAGATTATAATGTTGAGCTAATTAGTAACTTAGGTACAGCAGTTGTAGGTCATCATGCGCTATTAAATGGTGATGCTGATGTGCTTGTACCGGCATATACAGGTACAGATATCGTTGCTATATTTGGAGAGAGTGCTTCTTATGATGCAGATGAAACGATGGAGTACCTACAAGAACGATTTGCAAATGAATTCGACCAAAAGTACTATGACACGATGGGATTTGAGAATACATATGCTTTTATGGTAACTGAAGAGTTAGCTCAAGAGAAAAATTTAGAAAAAGTCAGTGATTTGAAAGACATAGCTGGTGACTTGAGAGCAGGCTTCGACCAAACTTGGCTGATACGCGAGGGTGACGGTTATCCGGCTTTCCAAGAGGCATATGAGTTTTCATTTGGTGAAACTTATCCAATGCAAATTGGACTAGTTTATGATGCAGTTGCATCTGGAGATATGGATATTGTTTTAGGCTATTCAACGGATGGGCGTATCTTGAGTAATAACCTTGTTGTCTTAGAGGATGACCTAGGATTTTTCCCTCCTTATGAAGGGTCAGTTAGAGCTACAGATGAAATCCTAGAGAGCAATCCAGAACTTGATGCTCTATTCGAAAGATTAGTTGGACAAATCGATACAGAGTTAATGCAGCAATTAAACTTTGAAGCAGATGATAATCTTCTTGAGCCATCAGTTGTTGCACAACAGTTTTTAGAAGAGAATAATTACTTTAGAGAGGAGCAGCCATAATGGATAGTATGAATTTATTTGAACAGTTTATCTACTATTTCTCGATGAACGGATCATATGTACTGGAACAATTTTGGCGTCATTTCTTAATCTCTATCTATGGAGTATTATTCGCTTCAATTGTTGGTATTCCGATTGGAATTTGGATTGCCAACAATAGAAAGATGAGTACGTGGGTCCTAGGTGTGGCGAATGTATTACAAACCATTCCGTCACTAGCAATGATGTCGATTATAATGTTAGCGGTTGGTTTAGGAGTAAACACGGTTATCGTGACGATCTTCCTTTATTCGCTACTGCCAATTATCAAGAATACTTATACAGGTATGATTACTCTGGATGCAGATGTTCTGGATGCAGCGAAGGGGATTGGTATGACAAGTTGGCAACGACTTAAAGATGTTGAATTACCGTTATCAATGTCTGTGATTATGGCCGGTATTCGCAACGCTCTTGTAGTAGGGATTGGTATTACTGCGATTGGTGCTTTCATTGGTGCCGGTGGTTTAGGTGATATCATTATTCGCGGTACTAATGCAACAGACGGTGGAGCCATCATACTTGCTGGAGCGATACCAACGGCATTAATGGCTATATTAACGGACGTCATTCTTGGTTGGATTGAACGTCGTTTCTATAATCGTGTCGGATAAATAAAAAAAGTAAAAAAACCCTTTACAAGTTTCTTATTTTAGGTATAATATTACAAGTGGCCATTGGGCCCCGAATTAACTATAATCCGCTAAGTAGAATGACTATTTAAGATTATTTGTTGGAAGGAGAAAGATAAAATGAGTATTAATCCAATTATTGCAAAAATTACTTCAGCTCAATTACGTAACGACATTCCTGATTTCCGTCCTGGAGATACAGTACGTGTTCATGCGTTAATCGTTGAGGGAGAACGTGAACGTGTTCAACTTTTTGAAGGATTAGTTATTAAACGTCGTGGACAAGGCATCTCTGAAACTTACACAGTTCGTAAGATTTCTAACGGTGTTGGTGTTGAACGTACATTCCCTGTACATACACCTCGCGTACAAAAAATCGAAGTACTACGTCAAGGTAAAGTACGTCGTGCTAAATTATACTACATCCGTAAATTATCTGGTAAAGCAGCTCGTATTCAAGAGCGCGTTAGATAACATTTCTGCTAAGAATGGCTTTAATAAGCTGTTCTTAGCTTTTTTATTTGTTCATTTTTTGTTTTGTATCTCATTAAAATTGAATTTAAGAGGTAGAGGCAAAATATTAAAAAGGGTTCATGAATTTTTGATGTTGGTGGACCGAGGAGCCAGGTGACGCAGTCACCTTGGCTCTTTTTTTATTCCTATGTTTAAGTGTCTCTCTATGCAACGATAGTTTGTGTTGTGTTCTCATCTTTA
>NZ_JBGQRB010000035.1:0-25345 GCF_045528645.1 Ruoffia sp. FAM 20857 | reverse complement strand
TTCGATATTAATTGATTTCCACGAAAATTGGGAAAATAACGCTCGGACATTCTTACAAGTGTAATGTGCATGATGACCAGATGATATAACTACATTGAGACTTTTACACAAGATTATGGACTTGACAGTCGCGACGTACCGCAAATGCGAATGCGGAGTGTCGTGCTCCCTCACGACGTCCCGCAATTGAAAATACGGAGTGTCGTGCTCACTTACGACGTCCCGCAATTGAAAATACGGAGTGTCGTACTCCCCCACGACGTCCCGCAAATGCGAATACGGAGTGTCGTACTCCCCCACGACGTCCCGCAAATGAAAATACAGAGTGTCGTGCTCCCCCACGACGCTCCGCAAACACACCACCCCTTCCCAGTAGCGCATAAAGTTAGTCACAGCAGCACTTTCGTGATACTATTATGGTTAAAGGAGTGATTGTAATTGATGGAAAATTATATTTTAAATGATGGGTTTGCGATTCCTAAAGTTGGCTTAGGAACATATGGTTTACGAGGCGAATTAGGAGTGCGTCAAATTGAAACGGCGATTCAATCTGGTTACCGTTTAATTGACTCTGCTTATAATTACGAAAACGAAGGAATTGTAGGTAAAGCGATTCGCAATAGTGGGGTGTCACGTGATCAAATCACATTAACATCTAAATTACCGGGTCGTTACCATGAGTATGATAAAGCAATGATTGCGATTCAAGAATCAATTGCTCGAACTGGCTTAAACTATATTGACTTATACTTAATCCACTGGCCAAATCCAAAAGAAGATAAATATGTCGAAGCTTGGCAAGCACTCATTGATGCACAAAAACTTGGCCTTATTCGCTCAATTGGGACATCAAACTTCTTGCCAGAGCATATTGACCGCCTGGAAAAAGAAACAGGTATTTTACCAGCAGTAAACCAAGTTGAAACGCATCCAAACTTCAATCAAGAAGCACAACGTGAGTATGATGCATCTAAAGGTATCATTACAGAAGCTTGGAGCCCAATTGGAAGAGCGGCTGACATGATGTCGAATGATTTAATTACAGCTATCGCTCAAGCACATAATAAAACGGAATATCAAGTCATCTTACGTTGGCACATCCAAAGAGGATTTTTACCTATTCCAAAATCAGGAAATTATCAAAGACAACGTCAGAACATTGATATCTTTGATTTCAATTTATCTGAAGGTGAAGTAGCTAAGATCAATTCTATGTCTCATGAAGATGGCCGTCAGAAAGATCAAAATCCAGCAGAGTATCAAGAATTCTAAATTAAACACAAAAAGACGAATCCGCAAGGACTCGTCTTTTGTTATTTGATAATACTCGCCTAGTGTTGTTTTAATCACACTTATGATAAAATGACTACAAAGTACTAGTTAGTGAGGGATAGATATGGAAACCAAAATAGATCCACGTGTCGCTAGAACACGCAAAGCCATCATCGAGTCATTTATACAATTATCAGAAAGAAAACCTTTCGAAAATATTTCAGTCAAAGATATTACTGAAGAAGCTTTAATAAACCGAGCAACTTTTTATAATCATTTCTTAGACAAATATGATTTAATGGAGAAAGCTTTATTTGAAGATGTCCAACTGAAATTGAATCGTGAAGAGTATAGTGAAGTTCAATTAAATGAAGACTACATTGTCTCTCTTTTTGAAAAGTTATGTTCCTTCCACATGCGCTTGGCCACACAATGCCAACGCTCATACATTGTGACAATCAACCAATTAGTCGTGGATCAACTTAAAGTCATTCACTCACAACAATTGAAGAAACACTTTGAATCACTCGATGAAGAAGAAATTCACAAAATAGCAACCTTATTCGCATCAGGATTATTCTCGCTATCACAAGAATGGTTTGATGACCAAGATGCAGAAGAACCTGCCACATATGTAAAAGACGCGATTCCATTTTTAAAAGTATTCATTAAGCAACAAAAAATAAGCTCCCAGGACATTAAAATGACAGGGAGCTTTTTATTATAAATTATTTATGAAAATCTATGCGTGGTGCAATTAAATAATACATAATTAATCCACCGATGGTCATCACGATAAACTCTGATAAAGCTAAGAAGGCATAAGTTTCCCAGAAGAAGTCCGCAAAGCCCATATACATTAACATAGCCGCGATAATGAACATTGTAAATGTAAAGACAAGAGTCATCACACCGTAACGAATAATCATTGGGTCTTTAACTTTCTTACCAAAAGCTTTCACCGCTAAATTACCTAAATAACGCGCTAAAACTAATGACACCAGTGTGTGAAAACTACCGACAACCACATCAACAATCGTAGATTGCATCGCATTCACGATGAGCACCCCTAAAGTAATTGAAGCGATGTAGCGTTTATTATAAAGTCCCATAAAGTTTAAACCTTCTGAAATTCTAAACTGAATGGGTCCATAAGCCACTGGAGCAACGAACATGGTAATGACAACATATAATGCAGTCACTAATCCAGCCTTAACTAAACCTTGTGTATCAAAACTAGAGTAACTATCGACATGATGATTATTTCCCATTTTTATCAATCTCCTTTATAGTCATAGCATTGCTATGCTAGTAATAACTACGGCCAAAGGACAGGAGCATATTCTGCTGAAGTGCCATAGTACTATTCAGTCATCATCTAAACAGCGTTATATAGTTTACATTAAAAAGCCTTTAAAGACAACAAAGGTTTACCATAAATAATAGCCACTATAAGTAAAAATTAAGGAGAGGCCACAGAACTTATGCTACAATGATTATGAAAACAGTTACATAGAAAGGTGAATATATGAATACATTAAAATTCCAGGATATGACGCTGACTTGGTTAGAATCAACTTCAACACTGAATGATGCAGGGAACATGTTCGGACCGGTGCCTAAAGCCGTCTGGTCTAAAAAGTATCCAAATAATGATCATAACCAAATGAATTCCGTTGAAGACCCTATCCTTATTCAATTTAAAAACACCAATTACTTAATTGATGCTGGATTTGAAACGAATAAGTTCAATAAAAAAGACTGGCGTAATATCGGTGTTCAAAATAAAACAAGACTAACAGAAAGTTTGTCTCAACTAAATTTAACACCTAAAGACATCGACGTCATCCTCATGACACACATGCATAATGACCATGCGAGTGGTTTAACTCGCGCAACTGAGGAGGGTTTTGAATCAGTCTTCCCAAATGCTACGATTTATATGACAGAGATCGAATGGAAAGAAGTACAAAATCCCAACGTTCGTACTAAAGGAACCTACCTCAAAGAAAACTGGGAACCCATTCAAGAACAAGTCAAAGTGTTCAAAGATAGGATTGAAATCATTCCAGGTATAGAAATGTTTCATACAGGTGGACATTCAAATGGCTTAGCAATAGTTAAATTGACTCAAGAAGACGAAGTTCTACTACATCTGTCAGATTTACTCCTTACTGTAGCGTCAATGAATCCAGCATGGGTAAGTAGTTACGATGACTATCCTATGGACACTATCGCTGCAAAGCAAAAGTGGTTACCCGAAGCCTTTGAGAATGGCTATAAACTAATCTTCTATCATGATGCGTATTATTGCATGCTGCAATTTGAT
Source organism: Ruoffia sp. FAM 20857 (assembly GCF_045528645.1). Classification (NCBI taxonomy): domain Bacteria; kingdom Bacillati; phylum Bacillota; class Bacilli; order Lactobacillales; family Aerococcaceae; genus Ruoffia; species Ruoffia sp. FAM 20857. The sequence continues at coordinate 21,744 of NZ_JBGQRB010000035.1, read as the reverse complement.
CGAGATGGCAAAACAGTCATTGATTACCTAGAAAGAGAGAAAAATCCAATCATTGAATGGCCGGAAAATATTGGGAAATTAACTTAAAATAGGGTGTGTTTTATTTTACAAGCATAGGTCGTTGTAATACAATAGATTTATGAAGGAAAGATGAGCAAACAATGAGAGTGGGTATGATTTTCATGATGACTTTAAAACTAATAAAGACTAATCATAAGAATTTTGTGACTCATTCATTATCGCTTCATTTAACTTCACAATTACACACAAGAAAAACCTCAGTGCGAAAAGTTAGAACTGAGAGTATTTGTGATCTTTCTAAACTTATTCATACATTCCAAACGAGTCTCTATGCACGTAGTGCGTAGGGGCTTTTTATGTGTCTCAAGGGCTTAGAAAGAGGTCGTGGTTGGTGTTGCTTATTGAATACGGCATGCTGAAGGGAGTGAAAAGGATTGTTTTTGACCGACACTATAAAGAAAGGTTAAGGTGATCCAGATGCTTAAAAAAGCAGTATCTCGCTATTAGGCGTAACTTAATATGATGAAAATGATAAAATGATTAAAATGGATTGACAAACTCTAATGTAAGCTGTATAATTCTAATTAACAAATCAATGGAGGACTAAAGATGAATTCAAAACTTATTTCACAACATAACCGTTTCTTTTTTAGCAACTTTAGATAGTGTTTGTATCTTGCCTAATTGGATACAAACACGTACAAGCGTTTGTTTGTATCTATGAGGTGCTAAAAAAGTGTGGAGCCCGCATAGATTATTCTAGAGATTATAATCTTTGCGAGTGTGAGATAAGATGCGTTCTTCATTGAGGGACCTATTTAATTTCTTCCTGCCTAGCGAGATTATATTTCTCGCTAGGTTTTTTTGTCGCTTTTAGTCAAATCAAAAAGGAGAAATTAACATGAAAAAAATTATTAACCTATTATTAGTTGTCAGCTTAGCATTAATGAGTATCCTATACGGCTCATCAACAACAGTCAGCGCACAAGACCGAGAACCCATTAGCGTCGGGATATTACAATTCAATGTCCACGGATCATTGGATGAAAACTACCGAGGCTTCATTGAAGGCTTAGCAGAATTAGGTTATGTTGAAGGAGAAAACTTGACGGTCAATTATGTGAACGCTGCAGCAGAAGTTAGCCAACTTCCATCACTCGCAAGCAGTATTGAAGCAGAAAGTGACTATTTATTCGCTATTGCGACACCATCTGCACAAGCTTTAGCAAATACAACTCAAGATAAGGTCATTTTATTCTCATCTGTAGCGGATCCAATTGGAGCCGGCGTGGTGGATACCTTAGAAGAACCAGGACGCAATTTAACTGGAACAACAAATATTGGTCCCATTGAACAACAAATCAATCAAATTTTACTCCCATTAGTACCAGAAGCAGATAGAATTGGTTTAATTTATAATTCGAGTGAAATTAATGCCCAATACCAAGTCGATATCGCGGTACCAATCTTAGAAGAGCAAGGCATTCAACCAGTCATTAAGACAATCTCATCAACAAATGATATTAGCCAAGCAATGAACGCCTTAGTTAATGAAGAAGTGGACGGAATTTACTTAGTAACAGATAACTATATCGCTGCATCGATGGCACTTGTCGGAGAAATCGGAAAAGAAGCGGGTATTCCAATGGTCGGTGGATCGAATGATATGATTTTAGAAAACGGTCTAGCAACTTACGGACTAGATTACTATGAACTTGGTGTTCAAACGGCCGAGATGTTAGTTAGAATTATCGATGAAGACCTTGACCCAGCAACAACACCTGTAGAGTTAGCTAACTACTTAGAACTCGTTGTTAATGAAGATTACGCAAATGCTATTGGCATTGATCCACAAGAAATTTATGATTTAATGAAAGAATAAAAACGCAATGACAAATGAATAATAACAATTCTGACAGCAAGAAATGATAAGACTTTTCATGACTTGCTGTCGTATTGTTTGTATAGAAAACGATACCACGGTATAATATTTATAATAAGTAAGAGACTATTTAAGGGGGAACTACCATGGATGAAAAATTTGTATATGCAGTCTATGACAGAATCGAAGAAGCGAATAAAGCAGTTCAAAATTTAACAGATGCCGGAATACCTGTGAGTGCAATCTCACTCTATGCAGACGATGATGTTGTGGAAGAAGCAAATCAATCCGCGAGTGTCGTTGAGTTAGAAGAATATGATGATGACGATGACCATAGATCATTTTGGAATCGAATCGCTGATTTCTTTGGATCTGACGACGGTGAGGATGAGAATTTCCCAGTTGATTTAAAAGGTTATCAAAATGAACTTGATGACGACAAGATATTAGTCGTCGTAGAGAAGACTTATGAAGGCGAAGCACTTTCAGTGGATACGAATGTAAATGTTATGGAAGAAAATGATCCCAACCAAGTAGAGACATTCACACAAAGGAATGACTATCCAACACCAGATGAAACAACTGATTCAGAAAATGCAACAGTTATCGCAGGTGATATGGGTGCAGAAACTGACTACTCTAAAGAGCATCAAAAAGATAGCACTCAAGTAGACTCACAAGTTTACCCAGACGACCGTCAATATACTGTCACCGAAAATGTTCAATACGATGAAAGTAACAAAGTAGCAGGAGATACTGCACGAGAATCAGAAGAAGCAGAAGCCTACTATACAAATCTTAATAAGCAACCGCAAACTGACCGTGATGCAACAAACAGATCGTCAAACGAGGTCACTTATATAGAAGATCCAGTGGCTGATGAAAAGTTACTTGCGGATAGAAAAGAAGGTAGCGTTGCTGGAGATATAGGTGACTCTTCCGATTATTCACAGTACTACCAAGAAAATCAAGAAGCAGCTACACCGACTTCATCCACAGACTACCATGATGAAGATGATTATTTAAAAGGTGAAGAAACAAGCCTGGAAAGAGAGTCTGAAGGGAGGCGCAGTGATTTCATGGGAGTAGGAGACAGCAAACGTCCGGTATCAAACCGTTCGAATAATGATCCGAGAATGGGAGAATTTGAAGATGAGATGCGTCGACATGACGATAATCCTCCAGCAGATGAAGAGGGCGTAAACCCTGAACAGTATGGAGCAGAAGATAAAAGCCCTCAAAACTTTAATACACTAAGCCCAGAAGACACAAATGGCTATGCAGACCAAGAAGAAGGTCATCCATTGGGTGAATTTGAAGATGAGATGCGTCGACACGACGATAATCCCCCAGCAGATGAAGAAGGTGTAAACGCAGATCAATATGAGGACGATAAATAATTGAATTTTAATTTAGAGCTCGTACTTGAGGCAATTCAAGTACGAGTTTTTTTTACAGCGAGAGTCATTTACTATAGAAAAACGGTAGATTTTTGAAAGTGAAATCAATATAATGTGGCCACTATAAAAACATTGATGGAGGATTATTTATGACGACCGTGAAAGACGAGAAACAGGGGACCATCTTGAATAAAGTACTAGATGCTTAAAAAATATATCCGCACCCAACTTAGGAGACTTAAGTGCGGCTGGTATTCTATAAGACTTCACAATCTTGTTACATACATACGGATTAATTCAAGAAGGTTGCGCAGAATATATTATCCTAGAAACTATCTCAGGGTGCAGTGCTCTACTTCTTGCCTATCCTACTCGCCTATCCTACTCGCTTATCCAGCGGCAAAAGTATTTAATACAAACCAAGTATTCGCAGTCTGTGTGGCCTTATTCATGTTACACCCAACGACAAGTCAAACTTAGCTTTAGCTGGTGCAGCATTAGCAGTCATGATTAAATCAAACAATTCAAGTTACAAGCAATACTCAGTGACAACAGTTGTTACAGCTGCTTTAGGAGTTTCGCAACCGGCTTTATATGGTATCGCCATTCCTTATAAACGCGTAATGATCGCAAGTATTATCGGCGGTTTAGCCGGAGGATTTTATGCCGGGATTGTTGAATTCTATTCTTATGCCTTTGTAAATCCAGAAATTGCTGCACTTCCAGCCTTTATCTCTCCAGATGGATTATTTGAAAACTTAATTAACAGCATCAGTGTAATGATCCTGGCATTCGGAGTTTCATTCTTAATTGTCTTATTCGGTAAATTTGAAGACATGCCAGATGCAGAAATTGCTGAAATCGTAGGAGAAGAAGAGAATTAATTCAGAAATTATGAAACGTAGCCATACCGGTGGCTTTTTTTATATAAAATAGTAGCTGTAGACAGAAAAACATTCGTAAATATTTTTAAAATGTCATATATATGGCAATATATAATTTGCACATAATATGCGTCTTATTTGAGTTGCTAATGAAATGTTATATAATAGAGTTGTAGTCAAAAAAATATTAGGAGTGATACAATAATGAAGAAATCATTGAAAAGTTTCGCATTGTTAGGAATGGCCGGATTAATGTTAACTGCCGTTGCGCCACACGTGTCTGCCCAAGATGATTCTCAAGAAGCATCTACTTCTGAAGAATCAGTTAGCTCAGAAGAAAGTACTGAAAGTACAGATGAAGCCCAAACTGAAGAGAGTGACTTACAAGTAGCCCTTAATGATGCAGTGGCACTATTCCAAGAAGAATACCCTAATGCAGAAATAGAAGAGTTAGAAGTTGAATTAAGAAATGAAGAATACCGAATTACGATTCATGGATTTGAAGATAATATTGAATACGAAGTGGACTTTAGTGTAGACCCAGTAGAAATTACTGACCGCGATGAAGATAATGAAGACGATAATGATAACGATGGTGAAGCATTAGTCTTAGAAGACTTAATCACCATTGATGAAGCATCTGAAATTGCTTTAGAAGAAGCTGGCGAAGGAACAATCACTGATTGGGACTTAGATAGCGATGACGGAAGAGTCCGTTGGGAAATTGAAATTGATGGTGTAGAAAATCCAGATCGAGACGATGATGATAACAAATTACACATTGAAATCGATGCAGAAACAGGAGACATCCTAAACGTTGAATTCGATGACTAATCAAATTTATTTAAGGAGGCTTGAAAAAGCCTCCTTTTTTTGCTGTGTACAACTTTAAATATAAATATATAGAAATATTTATAAGAAACTTCTGCTTTGACTACATTAACTTAAGAATGATGATATAATTGTTACATACAATATGAAGGAGTGACATAGATGAAGAAATCTTTAAAGACCCTTGTCGTAAGTTTACTAAGTGCGAATTTAATTGTTGGATCGATGGCAACAGTTGTGCAAGCTGAAGAAGATGGAGGGCTACCTGTTGTATCGGACCCTGCGGCTGAGGAAACACCTGTTCCGGATCCAGAGCCGGATCCAGAGCCGGATCCAGAGCCGGATCCAGAGCCAGAGCCGGATCCAGATCCAGATCCAGATCCAGAGCCGGATCCAGATCCAGAGCCGGATCCAGATCCAGATCCAGAGCCGGATCCGGATCCAAAACCAGATCCAGAGCCGGATCCGGATCCGGACTCAGAGCCAGACCCGGACTCAGAGCCAGACCCCGAAGAGAACCCTAAAGAAGAGGATGGAGACGGTACTGGTGAAGAAAATGAAGAGGGAACAGACGGGGATGGTTCAGAAGAAACTCCAACGCCTACACCTACTTATCCGACAAATCCATACATTCCGCCAAGAACTGAATCAAGAACTGAAGTGCCTTCAGTGACTGCAGATGAATCTGCTGAACCAACTGAAAATAGTTTAGCAAGCCAGTATGATGTTGCAGCAAACTTAGAAAATTTAACGGCACTTTTATCATCGTCTCTTGAAGATCCTAATTTTGTATTAGCATGGGAGGACTATCAAGCACTTATCAACGAATATGATTTAACTGATATTAATAAAGATGGAGCTGTTGGAAGCTCATTACATGATATTACAGCAAACTTCTCTGGTAATGCTGTGCCAATAAGAACTGAAAACGTAAATGGACAAATCATAGTGGTTTTAAGTTATGTGGATGAAACAGCAGAATCAGAAGAAGAAACGACACCGGTAAACATCATCTTATATGGTGATGAAGATGGTAACTTAGTAGGCGCTGGAATGTTCCAATCAACTGCTTACGAAAGTGATATTCCAGTTGTAACATCAGAAGTTTTTCAAGGGTTGGTTAATAAGAGTAGAGAAGATCTATACGCAAAAGACTTTTTTGTCAATGGATTCTATCAAATTCTTTCAAATGATGTAACATATACTACCTTTTCAACACCTAGTGAAATAGAAGGCTCAGATGAGTTAGTTACTGTTGATAGCCGATTTGTATTACAACATAATACTACTGAACGTACTGAAGGATTGTTAATCGATCAGCTACAATTTGAAGTATTAGATTATATAGAAGGTTTAGAGTCAGAACCCGAAGTTGCAGAAGAATCTGAATCTACTATAGAAGGTGAAGAAACACAGACAACTGAGGATGAAGTTGAAGTTGAAGATGAACTAGCAAGCAGTCCATTCGTTTCAAGATTTGCACCAGAAACATATGATCCTAACACATTAATTGAAGCTGATATGATTGTATCTGGATATGAAGAGCTAGTATCTATGGTAGAAGAAGGTAAATTAAATTACGATCCAAATCAATTAACTGAACTATTAGGTGAACCAAGTCGGCTACTAGAAGCTGGTACGTATAATTTCTACTATTATTATGCAATTGAAGAAGAAAGAGTTACTTTACTAGAATTAGAAGTAGATACTGAAACAGAACAAGTATCAACTATGCGTTTTGAAAACAGAACGCCTAAATTAGATGAAGCATTCCCGATTACAATAGATGAACTATTTGATGTTGCTAGAGAAGAATTATCTATTAGTAATTTAGAAAGTCATTTAGAAAAAGCTGATCTTGTGGAACATCTATTCACAGGTAGCTATCAAATAAGATATGTTTGGACAAGTTTTGAAGATCCAGAAATGCGTAGTATCGAAGCTTTTGAAGATGGATCAACTAATGAAGTAGAGTTATACTACTACGATCAAGAGTAAATTATTTAGAAAGTTTAAGAATTTCTTAAATAGTTGTTGATTTTCTTAAGGAGTAAGTTATAATGTATACAAGACATAAGAAATGCACGTACGTATTCTGTGTCAGATTACAATTGAATTGCCAAAGTCTTAAAGTTACTAATACTTATATTAAGTCTCAAATTTGACAGAAATGTTACATTAATATGTCATCTTCTGAAAACGATTGACGATAAAATTAATAATTGGTATAGTTTCCTTAAGATGAACTTAAGAAATTCTTTATCTCTTATAAAGAATTTCAGTTTTGGTAAGTTTATCAATTAGGCATGTTAACTTGCCAGTTGTAATGTCGCTTAGGACTATCTTACAAAAAAGACCTAAAATACAGGAGGAAATTTTAATGAAAAAATCATTATTAAAATTAACAGTAGTTTCAGCAGCAGCTTTAACTTTATCAACAGTAGCTGCACCAGCAGTAGACGCTTATTACCAAGATAACAACGGAACAGAATACCAAACATTAGTAAACGTATCTAATGCAGACTTCTACCGTTTATTAGACGAAATCACAACTAAAATTGTTGCTTTAGAAGGACAAATTGGTGTTGAATCTCGTCCAGGCGTTGCAGCAACAGGAAAAATCGCAGAAGTTGAAGCAGCAGAAGCAGCTTTAGCAACAGCTCGTAAAAACGCTGAAGACGCAGCAGCAGCATACGCTGATGCAGTAGCAAATAACGATGCAGCTATCGCTGAGAAAAAAGCAGCTGACTTAGCAGTAACTGAAGCTCAAAAAGCAGTAGATGCTTTAACTGAATCTTACGGAGAATATACTCGTAAAGTAGCAGCAGCAGAACAATTAAACGACGAAGAAGTTGACAATGCTGAATATGCTTATGCTAACGCAGTAGCTGAAGCTGAAGGATCAGCTCAAGCTGCTATCAACGCTTATGACGCAGCTGTTACAGCTCAAGCAGAAGCAGCAGCTTTAGTAAACGCTGAAGACTTTGCAACATTACCAGAAGATACTCAAGCACAATTACGTGAAGCATTAGCAGTAGCTGAATCAGCATTAACAACTGCAACTAACGAACGTAATGCAGCTGTTACAACTCGTGATAACGCAATCTCAACTGCAGCAACTACTCGTGACGCTGCTATCTCAGCTTCAAACGCTAAATTAACAACTACTTTAGCTGATTTAGAGCAAGAATATGTTAATAACAATGCATACGGTGAGTACGCAACTATCGAAGAAGCAGAACAAGCATTATTAGACGCACAATCACGTGCTGCTGCAGCTGCTACAGCTGTTGAAGAAACTCAAGCTGCACTAGCTGATGCACAAGCTGCTAATACAACTGCACAAACAGCTTTAAGACAAGCACAAATCGCTTTAGCTTCAGCACAAGCAGCATTAGAAAACTTATTCTCTGAAAAAGCTTACTTAGACGTTAACTTACACGAATTAGTTGTAGGACAACAAGCTACAAATGATTACCCAAGTTTAGAAAACTTAACTGATGAGCAACAAAACTTAGTTGAAGAAATCACAGGTAAATCAAGTGAAGAATTAGAAGCTGCAGCAGAAGAAGCAGCTAAAAAAGCTGAAGAAGCTAAAAAACACGCTGAAGAATTACGTGGAGAAAACGAAGATGACGAATCAGAATCAGATGACGAATCAGAATCAGATGACGAATCAGAATCAGATGACGAATCAGAATCAGATGACGAAGATGACAACAACAACGGTGGATCTAACAACGGAAACGGATCTAACAATGGTGGATCTAACAGCGGTTCTGGACAAGCAGAATTACCAGAAACTGGTGAGTCTTCATCATACGCAATCTTTGGAGCAGCTGCATTAGCAGTATTAGCTGGTGTTGGTTTAGTAGCACCTTCATTCAAAAAAGAAAACTAATTTTAAATAATTAGACTTTAAGACCAAGCTTCGGCGTGGTCTTTTTTATGTGCACATTTTTATAGAATAAAGCAAAAAGAGTATATATGACTAGTCAGTCCGTCCAATATCATTTACAATTAATATAATGACAAGGAGTGAGTGATAATGCTAAATCAAGTAAATATAGGTTTATTTATTACCGGCGGAATTGCCAGTTATAAGATGGGCGAGTTAGCGCGCCAATTAATTAAAAAAGGAGCTAACGTTCGAGTGGTTATGAGTGAAAGTGCTCAGAAATTTATTACGCCACTGACTTTACAAACATTAACTAAACATTCAGTACTAACAGATACTTTTGATGAACATGATCCTGCATCGATTCAACATATTAATATTGCTGATTGGTTAGATCTTGCTTTAGTTGCACCAGCAACAGCGAATATAATAGGAAAGATGGCTAATGGTATTTCAGATGACGCTGTGTCCAGTACATTAATGGCAGTAAATAATTTACGTGTGATCGTTCCGGCAATGAACACTAAAATGTTTGATAATCCAGCAACTCAAGCGAATATTAGTCGCTTAGAGTCTTTTGGTTATGTCGTTATGGAACCTGACGAAGGATTTTTAGCTGAAGGTTATAGTGGAAAAGGGCGTATGCCGTCTGTAGAAGACATTGTTGAGATGGTTGAGTACCAATATATGTGTCATAATTCTCCACAATGGCTTGAAGGACAAAAAGTTGTGGTAACTGCCGGTGGAACAGTTGAAAGAATTGACCCTGTACGCTACATTTCAAACGATTCATCTGGTCAGATGGGGTATGCGATGGCTAGAGCGGCAAGTTTTTATGGAGCGGACGTTACTTTAATCTCAACTAAACGTGATTTAAAGGTGCCTCATAATATTACAGCAGTTTATGTGGACTCTGCTGTTGAGATGCAACAAGAGTTGAATAAATACTTTTTGGATACGAATTATGTCGTGATGGCTGCAGCAGTAAGCGATTATCGTGTCCTTAACCGTGCGGATCAAAAGATTAAGAAAGAAGCAGGTAATGATAATTCATTCCAACTTGATTTCGCTGAGAACCCAGATATCCTCGCAACACTTGGTAAAGAGAAGAAGAATCAAGTTTTAATTGGCTTTGCGGCTGAAACTGAGAATTTATCTGAGTATGCTTCAGGTAAATTAAGAAAGAAAAATGCGAATTGGATTATTGCTAATGATGTATCAAATAAAGGCATTGGTTTTAACTCGACGCATAATGAAGTATTAGTGATTGGAGCAGATGGAACTTATGAAGAAATTTCTGTGCGTTCTAAGTTAAATGTTTCTTTAAAAATTTGGCGCATTATTCTTGACCCAAACCATACAACTAATTAGTCGCTGTCAGTTCATCTTAAGTTCGGATGGATATGATATAATGACTAAGTAACTTTACTTCGATAAAGGAGAGTATAATGACACTACAAGTAGATAATTTATTTAGTGGGTACAGACAAGTGCCTGTATTGAAAGATGTTAATTTTTCAATTAAATTTGGAGAAATCGTTGGTTTAATCGGATTAAATGGTGCCGGAAAATCAACATTATTAAAGACTATTCTTGGTTTAATAGAACCACAACAAGGGTCAGTGAAGATTAACGGCCAATCAATTGTTGATAGCCATAAAGATTATGCACAAAATATTGCTTACATTCCAGAAACACCGATTTTATATGAGGAATTGACTTTAAAAGAGCATATTGAAATGACGGCCCTTGGATATAACATTCCTGTTGATGTCGCCATGCAGCGTGCGGAACCTTTATTGAAGATGTTTAGACTTGACAAGAACCTAAACTGGTTCCCAACGCATTTTTCAAAAGGAATGAAACAAAAAGTGATGGTAGTCTGTGCATTAATTACAGATGCAAAAATCTTAATTATTGACGAACCATTCTTAGGCTTAGATCCCATTGCGATTCGTGATTTTACTAATTTATTAAAAGAGCGTGCAGCTGATGGAACAGCTATCTTATTCACAACGCATGTGTTGAGTATTGCGGATGAGTTGTGCGATTACTTCTTAATGTTAAGAGCAGGAGTTTTAATCGGTCAAGGTAATGTCTCGCAGTTGAGAGAGCAATTTATGATGCCGGAAGCTTCGTTAGACGATATTTATATCGCGATGACTGAGCAAGAGGAGGCGCTTTAATGGGTGACTTCAAAAGCTTATGGCAACACCGCTTTTCAAATTATTTAAAGGAAATTGGTAAGTATGCAAGGCTAATCATGAATGATCACTTTTCAATTATTATGCTAGTGATCTTAGCTTTTGGTGCATTGTATTACCGTGAATTACTGATTCAATTACAAGCTTTAGACTTAAGTGTTATTCGTTGGGTAATTATCCTGAGTGTTGTCATTTGGTTGGCAACGATATTTCAATTTGGACAGCCGATGTGGTTTACGAAGGATCCTGACAAAAGTTATTTGTTTGCTCGAGGAGAAGAGTGGCATAGTTATTGGTTGAAAGGTGCTTTAGTATCTTTAGTCTTACCAGCGATTATTATTTCACTCGGAACAGCAATGATTATGCCGTTTCTAGATTTGATTTCTGTTTGGAGTTTGAGCCAAAGTTGGTTGCTGATTCTTTATATGGTTGCCTTCAAAGCAGTCAGCTTTTCGTTACTGTATTTAGATATTTTTAATTTAGGCTTCGCTCAGATTATTGGGCGACCTCTATCCAGATGGCATCATACTTTATTAGTTGCAGTCGCGTTATTCATAACGTTTAGTTTACCTGTGACATTTAATATATACATACCTTTGGTGATACTTTTACTCTTGATTGTTTATATCGCCTGGGCGATGACTCAAAGAAGTAACCGCTGGGTGGCTTTTGATCATATTGTGGAAGAAGAGACGCGTCGTGAGGCAAGTTTATATAAGTGGATTTCGATTTTTGCGGATGTACCTCACTTGAGACCTTCGATTAAACGCCGTCCATATTTAGATGGGGTACTGTCATTCATGAAGAACTTGAATAATAACCGCTATTCATTCTTATTCTTGAGAGCTATATTTAGAAATAATGCATACAGTGGTGTTTGGTTACGTGTGACGTTATTTATTTCTGTACTGATTATGATGACAAGTAACGTTTGGATGTTATTAGGAATGGGTGTCTTGAGTCATGTACTCACGTTTATCCAGCTAGTTCCATTGATGAAATTATATAGTAATCAACCTTTCCAAATTATTTATCCAAACCGAGAAGGGGCTATTGTTAAAGCATTTCAAGGAACATCTTTAGTCATTGCCTTTATTCAATTGCTTGTGTATGCAGTGATTGCTGTAATGACTCAGCCACTAACACTTCAGTTAGCTTATATTATTATGGCTTGGGTCGCAGTGGCGATGTTGATGATATTCTTATATGTACCATGGTGGTACAAAAAACAGACAGATTAAATAGGGAAGCGCTCAACAATGTTGGGCGCTTTTTTGAATTGGAATGATAATTGTGTCCCTGAGAAAATTTCAGGGCACCAAATTGCGAAAAACCATCTTTGAGAAATTCTCAAGGACCTAAATCCCCATAATTCCAAAATTCACAGCCAATGCCAACTCTGTTACATTATTGAGTTTAACATTTCATAATAATCTATTTCACAAACTATTCATTGTGTTCCCTAACTTGCAAATTTTTACAAACCCGAATTTCTGGAATTGCCTACAAGTAATGATTAAAAGATTATAACTTTGGAATAAAAGGATTTTGTAACAGCGGTTAATAACTTAAATTCAATTTTCACAAGCTTATAAGCAATTATTATAAGGATATTGAATAGGATGGAAACTCTGTTATGCCAATAATCTAGCTGTTTTCACAAAGTTACTCATAAAATTTTAACTTAAATTTTAAATTACTTTGTGATATGATGTACTTATTGGATTTAAAAAGGTATATTAGGGGGAAATAATTGATGAAAGTTGTAATTATTGGTGCTAACCATGCGGGGATTGCTGCAGCGAATGTTTTACTTGATGAGTACGAAGGTCATGAAGTAGTATTAATTGAGAAAAATGATAACATTAGTTATGTTGGAGCAGGTACTGCTTTATGGGTTGCTCGCGAAGTAGAAAATCGTAATGATTTATTCTATACAGAGAGTGGAGATTTTGAAGATAAAGGTGCACGCATCTTAATGGAAACAACAGTTGATCGTGTTGATTATGATAATAAAGTTGTTCATGCTATAAGAAAAGATGGCGAAGCCGTAGAAGAATCATATGATAAATTAATCTTAGCAACTGGTTCTAAACCAATTGAACCAAATGTGCCAGGTAAAGACTTAGACGGAATCCACTTCTTGAAATTATTCCAAGAAGGACAAGCGGTTGATGAAGAGTTAAACAGTGATAAAATTGAAAAAGTTGCTGTAATCGGCGCTGGTTATATTGGTGTTGAGATTGCAGAAGCAATTCAACGTCGCGGTAAACAAGTATTATTATTCGATGCAATGTCTACATCATTATCAAACTATTATGATGAAGAGTTTGCTCAATTAATGGATAAAAACTTAGCTGACAACGGCTTAGACTTACACTTTGGTGAATTAGCTGAAGCTTATGAAGGTGAAGAAGGTCGTGTTAAAGCAATTAAAACAAATAAAGGTCACTATGACGTTGATTTAGTAGTTAACGCGATTGGTTTCCGTCCAAACAATGACTTAGGTCAAGACCATTTAGAATTATTTGCGAATGGAGCTTACTTAGTAGACCGTCACCAACAAACAAGTGATCCAGATGTTTATGCAATTGGTGACTGTGCGACAGTTTACTCTAATGCATTACAAGATACAGCTTACATCGCATTAGCAAGTAACGCTGTTCGTTCAGGAATCGTTGGAGGACATAACGTTGCTGGAACTGACTTAGAACACGTGGGTGTTCAAGGATCAAACGGTATTTCAATCTTTGGTTTAAACTTAGTATCAACGGGATACTCAGTAAAAGCTTGTCAACGTTTTGGTATTGATGTGGATTATGTTGAGCATGAAGATGTTCAAAAATCACCTTACATGAGCGATAATGAAACAGTTAAGATCCGTATCGTCTTTGAAAAAGGAACTCGCCGTATTGTGGGAGCTCAAATTGCTTCACATTATGACATGTCAGCAACTATTCATATGTTCTCATTAGCCATTCAACAAAAAGTAACGATAGATACGTTGAAGTTAACAGATATTTTCTTCTTACCTCACTTCAACCAACCTTACAACTACATCACAATGGCTGCATTAAAAGCAAAATAATATATTCAAACTCAAACCGCTATTTTATAGCGGTTTTTTATTTTGAGCTAAGATTTTTATTCTCCTTAGTACTTTTGATATCATAGGGGAGAGGACGAACAACTTATCCATGAAAAGGCAATCACTTAGGAGGAATAACATGAAAGCATGGTCAATAACTGAACCGGGTGGCGTAGATAAATTAACTCAAGAAGAACGCCCAACTCCACTACCCACAAATGGTGAAGTGTTAATTAAAGTAAAGGCTTTCGGTATTAACCGAACTGAGATTCTGACGCGTAAGAACAAACAATTAGAGGCGCCGTATCCAGTCTTAGGAATTGAAGTTGCCGGGGAAATTATTGAAAACCGCTCAAATCGAACTGATTTAGAACCGGGAACACGTGTAGCTGGCTTAGTGATTCAAGGATCATATCAAGAATACGCAGTCATGCCTGCGGAGTTCGCGATGATTTTACCTGAGAATCTCACTTACGAAGAAGGCGCAGCGATACCAGAAGTTTTCTTAACTGCTTACCAAACTATATACTGGTTAGGCGATTTGAAAAAAGATGAAAGTATTTTAATTCATGCTGGAGCTAGTGGAGTAGGAACAGCCGCAATCCAAATGGCTAAGCAATTGAGCGATGCCAAAATTTTCTCGACATCCAGTCGCAAAGAGAAATTAGATAAGATGAAAGAATTAGGAACTGACTTTCCGATTAATTATAAAGAAGAAGATATCGCCAAACGGGTGCTTGAAGAAACAAATGACGAAGGTGTTGACGTTATTTTAGACTTTATTGGAGCATCATATTACGACTTAAATCTTAAAAGTGCCAAAATTGATTCGAGATGGATATTGATTGGGACACTAGGCGGATCTGAAGTAGAGCAATTTAATATTTTAGATATTATGCAAAAGCGAATTCACCTAAAAGGAACGCTCCTGACGCCAAGAAGTAATGCATATAAAGGAGAGTTGACGAAAGAATTCGCGAAGAACGTTATGCCGTATTTTGCAACAGGGGAAATCCAAGCAATTATTCATGAAGTAGTAGATTTCTCAGAACTACCAAAAGCGCATCAAATGATGGAAAACAACGTAAATATCGGGAAAATAATCGTCAAAATCAGTGAGTAATGACTTATATAGAAAACGTCAAATTATTAAGTATTATAACCACTATTTATAATGAAAACGTGTTAGAATATTCAGTATGAAGGAAAATCAGAAAGGAAATGAATGTATGGAATTGAATAAAGAATTATTAGTAAACTTAACAGAAGTTAATGGAATTGCAGGAAATGAAACGCAAGTTCGTGAACTTTTCAAGAAAGAAACAGAATCCTATGTGGACGAATTCGTTCAAGATGGTTTAGGAGGGATCTTCGGTAAACATACCGGAGATGCAGAAGGACCTAAAGTCTTAATGGCAGCTCACATGGACGAAGTTGGTTTCATGGTCAGTGAAATCACTGATAAAGGATTCATCAAATTCGTTACGATTGGAGGCTGGTGGAGTCAAGTGGTGCTCGCTCAAGAAGTTGTTATTACAACAAGAGAAGGTAAAGAAATCGAAGGGGTTACTGGATCAAAACCACCTCACGTATTGACAGCAGAGGCGCGTAAAAAACCAATTGATATGAAAGATATCTTTATCGATGTTGGAGGACAATCAAAAGAAGACATTGAAAAAATGGGCATCCGTCCTGGTGATATGATTACACCGTTAATTAAAACTCGTCGTCTAAACGACACACCATTCCTACTAGGGAAAGCATGGGACAACCGAATTGGCGTGGCGGTAGCAGTAGAAGTCTTAAAACACGCCAAAGAAAAAGGCCATCAAACAGTACTTTATTCTGGGGCGAATGTTCAAGAGGAAGTTGGCTTGCGTGGTGCTAAAGTAGCTGCGAACTTAGTTCAACCAGATATCGCGATCGCCTTAGATACAGGTACTGCAGGTGATACGCCTGGCATGACAAAAGCAGAAGCGGATAGTGAATTAGGAAAAGGGCCACAAGTCATTGTCTTTGACGCGTCGATGATTTCGCACAAAGGTTTACGTGACTTTGTAGTAAACATTGCTGAAAAACATGATATTCCATTCCAATATACATTTATTCCAGGTGGAGGAACAGACGCTGGATCAATTCATACAGCTCAAGCAGGTATTCCTTCAATCGCGATTACTGTTCCAGTTCGTTATTTACATTCAACTACTTCAGTGATTCATGAAGATGACTTCAAGAATACAGTTCGTCTAGTGACAGCAATTTTAGATGAGTTAAATACAGAAACTGTTGCGACAATTAAAGAAAATGTTTAGAGAAAGAGGATAACAACTATGATTTTTGTGGATAATGGTAATAATTATGATGCCAGTCTGAATATTGCACTAGAAACTTATTTAGTAGAAAATCGTCTAGTTGACGAACCAATTCTGCTATTCTATATTAATGAACCTTCAATTATCGTTGGACGTAACCAAAATACGACGGAAGAAATTAACCAATCATATGTTGACGAACATAATGTGCAAGTCGTTCGTCGTATGTCTGGTGGCGGGGCAGTGTATCATGATCTAGGAAACTTTTGTTTCTGCTTTATTAAAGATGATGACGGAACTTTCCGTGACTTCAAGAGTGTGACGGAACCGATAATCGAAGCTTTACATAAGATGGGAGCAACGGAAGCAGCTTTAGAAGGGCGTAATGACTTACTCATTGATGGGAAGAAATTCTCTGGAAATGCTATGTATGCTAAAGATGGTCGAATGACAGCTCACGGAACTATTTTATTTGATTCAGACTTAGACGAGACAAATAACGTTCTAAAACCAAGAAAAGCTAAAATCGAATCGAAAGGTATTAAGTCTGTACGTTCACGTGTCACAAACATCAAACCATATGTGGATGAAAAATACCGTGATCTTTCAACAGAAGAGTTTAGAGATTTAATTCTTTTAGAAATTTTCGGTGTAGACAAACGTGAAGACGTCCCTGAATTAAAATTAACAGATGAGATTTGGGAAGGCGTTTATAAACTACGTGAAGAACGTATGGGAAACTGGGAATGGAATTACGGTAAATCACCGGACTTTGATGTTGAACAAAGTCATAAATTCCCATTCGGTTTTGTTGATATTCGCTTCAATGTGAGCCAAGGTATCATTAAAGATGCACGTATTTATGGAGACTTCTTTGGTTTAGGTAATATTAAAGATGTTGAAGAGAAATTAAATGGCGTAAGATATGAACGCCAAGCAGTGACAGAAGCTTTAGCTGATGTTGATGTGAATAAATATTTTGGAAATACGACTTTAGAAGAGATTGTTAACTTAATCTTCGCATAAAAACATAAAGAAAGCCCCGCTGATTTGCGTTATAACAAATCAGCGGGGCTATTTTTAATTATTCACCTTGTAATTGATGACCAATACCAACCATAATATCACGGAAGTCTGTGATATAACTGATTTCTGAGAAATCTTCATCGGTATCTGAATACCAAACATAAGTTATAACAGAGTTAGGGAAGTCATGATAGATACTATCTGGTTGTCCAATTTGATCAACCATTTCGTTATAAGTTACTCCACTCGTGTGTGAAAGTTGATTCAATTGAGACGGTGTGATGTCGAAGTCTTTCTCAAGATTACCATCGGCATTCGAATGTTCATTTAAAGCATAAACTTTATCATCTAATAACACAACGATGTAATCAGTACTTGAATCACTATCACCAACTGAATATACTAATAATTCATAAGATCCAGCTAAGGTAATTGTAGTTGGATCACACAACGTTTCAACCACTTGATCTCTTTCAATCATGGTTCCTTCATTGTGCAACACTAAAGCATGATCAACTAATTCAGAGTAGGTATCGGAAAAAGCGTCCGCATCTTCATATACGACATCTTCGAAATCGATGCTAAATGTCAGATTAATCACTTCTTCGGCATCTTCAGTTGAGATATCCGCGATCACTTCTAAACTTGTCGCTTCATCTTCTCTTTCTAAATTGAAAAATTGACGCGATGTAGAATCATCAAGTTCTTCTTCTGAGCTAGGCTCTCCAAAGGTTTCATGTAATTTTTCTACTGAATAAACTTCTTCGTTAAGCATAGCATCAACGAAAACACTATTCTCTTCTTCTGCTAAAGACTTAACGTCCTCTGCAAAACAGGTGTAGCTCCACTTAAGCCAGTGAGACTTAGTGATACGATTACGACATATTTCAAATGCTTCATCATTCAATCTGCTCCTTTATAAAAAATACTTCACTAACGCTATTATACGCCAGTGAAGCATACGCTCTAATAAAGGAATTGTAAAGTTTGTGTAAATGTCCGACTGTAATATTACCCTCTATTATAAACGTCAGGGAATAATTGATTTAACATTGCTTTTCCTAAAAGACGAGGTGTTCCTTCGCCTGGGAAGCGGTGAATCGCAATCATCGGATTAAAGTTTGCTTCGATAATACCGTAATTATCCTGAGTAGGTTCTTTAGTGTAGTCTTCAATAATGATATCTACACCACAGAAGCTTGCTTCAAGTAATTGAGAAGCTTTTTCAGCAATCTTCTTATAACCTTCATGCGTATCATCGGTACGATCAATTGAAACTCCACCGGTCGACACATTACTGTTCTCACGTAAATACACTGTCTTACCATCTTCTGGTACAGAATCAAAAGTATATCCATAGTTTTTTAATTGAAGGGTCTCGATTTCACCTTTTTCAATGATTGTTAAAGGTGCTTTATGATCACGTCCACGTAGGGGGTTTTTGTTCACTTCATCAATTAACTCGCCAATGGTAGACATTCCGTCTCCAATGATATGAGCTGGGCGACGTTCAACAATTGCCATAGTTTGATTATCTTGAATATAAAAGCGTAATTCAGTTCCTTCTATATACTCCTCAACTAAAACTGTATGATCTTCCTTATAGGCAAAGTTCAAAGCATCAATATAATCATCTTCACTTGGATTGCTTCTAAAGATAGTAATACCTAAACCATAGTTTGTATTCTTAGGTTTAACAACAATGGCTTTATCGGGTAGGGAAGTGTAGTATGCTTTTGCTTCTTCAATATGACTGAATGACGTTCCGGATGGAACTTTAAGACCCGCTTCATCGAGTAAAACTTTTGTTGCGACTTTATTTTCCATTAAGAAATAACTGATTAAAGAATCAAGGCGAGTCATATTTGCACTTTTGACGTATTCTGTTTGCCCTTGGAACGATAATTCGATCACATTTTCCTCACTGTCAATGATTCTTACTTTAATACCCGCTTTAATTGCTTCTTTAAGCACATCTTGTGTTGATAACTCGAGATTTTCAAAGCCATGTAGTAAGTAGGGTTTATCTAAGTAAACTTCTTGATGTTCTTTGGCAAGGCGTAAGCCCATCTCAAGGAAACTATCATAGTCAGTTGCTTCTTCAACAATGCGTCCAGCTAAAGTTAATGAAGGATCTTCAAGTGAAGCTTCAACTTTATCTACTATAGAAGAGACATTATCTGTGTTAGATAATTGATCGGCAACTTCGCGCATAGCAGTGACTAACCATTTAGCTTCATCTATGTCCATTGGAGCATCTAAAGCGTCCGCTTCTGAAGTTGCATAATTCATCTTAGTTCCTTTTACGATCTCAGTGTCGTATTTTACATCTGGGATAAATAAAAGTGTAATTAAAAAAAGACGAACTAATGCGATTGTTTCATCATCAATCCCATGAGGGTGATAAGGATTCAAATCAATGTTACGAAATTCAAGGTAACTAATCCCTTTATCTAAAAGTTCTCGGGCATTCGCTCCTCCACGGAGACGCACATCACGGTACAATTCCTTCTCTAAAGAAAGAGCACCAGAATCAATGGCATCTTCTATAGAAGTAACAAAGTCTTCTAAAGAATCATAGTTCATCACAACAGATTCTTTATTCTGATAACCATAACGACTTTGTCTAATTGAACGCATTCTTTCTGCATGAGGTTTACCATATAAGTTTGTCGCATAGTTAGGAGCAACATAAGGTGATGCACCTATGAGATATGTTAGTAACCAACGATAGCGGAAATAATTTCTAGCTAAATGCATATAAATCATATTATTGAATTGTAATTCATCGTCATAATCAGACTGAGCTTCAAATGAATCATGTTCGATATCAGGATTAATCTGGAAGTTATAATGAATTCCAGAAATTAATTGGACATGCTTACCGTATAGTTCGGCTAGAAATGCCCGGTAATTATACTCTTCAATCTTCTCTAACTGAGCAATCTTAATATCCTCAGAATTCTCTGGGATAATGACCGGTGTACTAAACGGCCATAATAAATCTCCGTTCTTTTCATTCGTCGTTGCGACGATCTGATGGAAGGAGCTTAACCAATCTTGTAGTTTACTGATTGACACAGTAGGGGGTGTAATTAATTCTAATTGACTTTCTGCAAAGTCAGTTTGTATATAAGGTTGTTGTTTACGAGTTCCCCATTCAGAAGAATGAAGGTGATTAGATATGTTCCCAACATGGTTAACACGTAAAGATTCTCGCTCAAGTCCAACAGTACTACGCCACAAGCCAGGAACTTGATCAAGTTTAAAGTAACTCTCTTGTATCTTCACTATAATCCTCCTTTGAATTAAGAGTATAATACATTATACAATAATATTAGACTTTATATAGTAGAAAGTGATTCCAAAAGTTAAAAGCTACAATAGAAATAAAGAATTATGAATAAAGTACAAAATAGTGTTGACACTATACAGCAACCCATGGTATATTATCACTTGTCGTCACGAGACGTTGCAACAATGTTTGGCGATAACTTTGTAAGGTTACATAAAATTTACATAAACTTTACAAAAAAGCGAAAAAAGTATTGACGAAATGATTCGTCGATGATAATATAACATAAGTTGCTACTACAACATGTGTAGCGCTTACAACTATTGGAGCGAATCACACATTTGTTTCAAAAAATGCTTTACAGATTACTCGAAGCATGATAGGATATAAAAGTTGTCATTTGAGATCACGTCACTTTAAAAAAGAAATAATAAAAGTGAAAAAAGTGATTGACACTAACATATCAAACATGTTACTATTTAAAAGTTGTCATTTGCGACAACGATTAAATGAGGCAGCACTGATAAAAAGTGAAAAAATATTGTTGACACAATATAGCCCGCATGATAAGATATGTAAGTCGCCAAACAGCGACAACATCACAACGAAGTGTTAAATAGTTTTGAAAATTATTTAAAAAACTTCAAAAAAGTTGTTGACTTCGAGTCACAACTGTGATATTCTATAAAAGTTGTTAAAACAAACGACATCACTTCGAGACGGAGTTGAAAATACTTTTTAAAAAAGTGTTGACAACCACAACGCGAACGTGATAAACTATAAAAGTTGTTGTTCAACAAAACGACAACGAAAGCTCATTGAAAACTGAACAAAGATAAACACACCAAATGTGTAAGGGGATCTGTTCTACGGAACAGACAACCAAACAATTTCGCTGGACGA
>NZ_JBGQRB010000034.1:0-25563 GCF_045528645.1 Ruoffia sp. FAM 20857 | reverse complement strand
GTGTTTGCCTCCGGCTTCCTTCAGATTCCACCTCACGGTGGACACCCTTGCCTTTAGCTAACAGTTCCTACTGCCAAGTCTGTAGTGGACTTTCACCACCAAGTTATCGCCCATGCCGGGCGCACATAAAAAAAGAACTCAACTGTTGAGTTCTTGAGTCATAACATCTCATGTCACAAAATAGTAAACGTTTTGAGAGATTATTATTGATTTCGTTCGTTATTTAAGAAATCTATAGCCTCTAATAAACTGCGGTAAGGTACGTGATGTCCTCCTGAAGGTTGCTCGCTATAACGAAAATGTTTTCCATGAGATTTTTTCAAATCTTCGGCCAGTAATCGATCATATTTAACTGGAACAACCTCATCTTTGCCACCATGAAAAATGAAGTAAGGTTTTTCTAGTATTTTATTCAAGTTTTCTGCTAACGAATAATGTCTCAAGTCACTGGCTAATCGGTCCATTTGGTCAAAATAATCGTCCCAAATTTCTTTCGGATACTTCTCTTTTCCACCATTTTCATATTGTTGGACTAGCATATCTTTACCGAACGAGACTGGATCTGGACAGCCTATAAAACTAGCTCCAGCTGTTACCCAATCATAAGTTGTCAAAAGCATGGAGGTGGTAAAGCCACCCATCGATATCCCACCAACCGTTATATCAGTGCCGTCATAACCATTTTCTTCCATATATTCTCTTAAAGTAGGCAACTCTTTGACATTTTGAAACAAAATACGATAAAAATCAGTTGTCCCCTCTAATGCTCTATTCTCCTGTTTCCGCTCACCATGCAACAATGCATCGGGCACAAAGACAGCATAACCATCTAATGCAAATACATAGGCTTGCGTCATTAAAGATTCCTTAGCATTTGTCCAACCATGGTAAAAAACCATAACGGGTGCGGATGATTTGACAATATCCTTGTCTTCCACAACTAAAAATGGGATATTTTTAGTTGTCTTTTTTTCGATAGTAATCACTATGGCTACACCTCTACTTTTATCTGATGACAACTAACTATATCGGTTAAATATATCGGTCATAAGCTTTCTCTAAACGACATGACGTTTGAATGGATCGTCACTGATACCCTTCTCTAGGACATGCTTTGAAACTTCTTTAGCCGAAAATAAGGAATGATCGACATAGTTGCCACAACTAACCGCGGTAGTACCTTGAACATCTGACCATTCGATTGAAGAAACAATTTCTTCTAGTGAGGCCTTTAGTGCTACTGCTACATCATGAGCAGTTGGCTCACCCCACATAATCAAATGAAAACCCGTCCGTCAGCCAAACGGCGAACAATCAATCACACCTGGTAAGCGGTCTCTTAGTAAAGAAGCTAGTAGATGCTCGATGGTGTGTATCCCAGCAGTAGGGATTGCACTCACATTTGGTTGAATTAATCGTAGATCAAAATTACAAATGATGTCGCCTTGTGTTCCCTTTTCCGTACCAATCAATCGAACATATGGTGCCAAGACTTTCGTGTGATCTAAAATAAAACTTTCAACTTTTGCCATTATAGGTCTCCGTTTCTTTGAGATTATTAATTTGCCAGAACTTCATCCACGCGATTTAAAAAATCGTCTTTGCCAAAAAAGTCTTTATTGAGTAATTCTGGAAATATATGTGCAAAAAAATATTTGACAGAGGGTCTTTCTTTAAAGGATTGAATAGTGGTTGACGCTTCTAAAAACATCTCTTGATAGACCGGTTCTGGATTGCTGTTCACAATTTCTTCAAAAGATTCATACAATAAATCAACCTTGTCAGCGATTGCCAGTAGCTGTCCCTCTACCGAATCATCCTTCGCCTCAAAAAGTCGCCTACGATAAATCATTTGGAACTCTTCTGGAATTTCCTGATCGATAAACTCAATCGTCATTCGTTCCTCTACTGTATGTAGCATTCCCCGTAATTGTTTATTGGCATATTTTACTGGTGTCTTAATATCCCCAATAAACCTTTCAGTATAATCGTGGTTCAAAGACTTTCCATAGAGTAATTTCCAGTTGATTTCAACACCATTTAATTCCTCAATATCCCCCAACACTTGTGCGATTGATGCTACCCTAAATGAATGCGCAGCAACCGTATGTTCTGTGAACTTAAAAAATCCTGGTGCCCTAGAAATCTTTTCTAAATTGCTAAGTCCCACAATATACTCGTTTAACCCCATCTTATCTCCTCCAATTTTTTATTCTCTATCATAAGCGTTCTTCAGTGATTAATCAACAGCCTCATCACTAATCGTTCAACAATCACACTTTGATATAATCAGATCTTAATAACCCCATAAAATAACTATCACGATAAGTGCCATTCGAGAAGAATTGCTCTTTCATGTTGCCTTCAATCTCAAAACCAATTTTTTTATAGATGTGGACTGCTGGGGCATTACTCGTATCAACATATAGATAGACTTTATGCATATTTAAAATTGAAAATGCATATTCAATCCCCTTTTTCAACGCTTGTTGCGCATAACCAAATCCTCTAAAATTTTCTAAGATAATAATCTGGATCTCACAATTACGATGGATAAAATCGATCCAAACTAACTCAACAACACCGGCAAAATTACCCTCTACATCAATCACAAAACGCCTTTCATGAGTATCATGAATATGTTTATCGTAAAGACTGATTAACTCATCTAACGACTCATATGGCTCTTCGAACCAATAAGCCATTGTATTTCTTTCATTATTGATCTCATGGATAAACTTTAAATCTTCTCGTTCCAGTGCTCTAATTTGCATCATTTAACGCTCCTAAATTCTTTTCCTTTTAGATATCGGTTTCTTTCTCCTGTTGCTCCTGTTTGTCTTGTTGCTTATATTGCCTTATTGCCTCATTCCCTTAATGTCACATATTATCGACTGTTAAAAATATCAACAGTTATCAAAACAGTCTGCTTTTCCGTGTCAATAGAGTGAAGTGACTAATTTAAATGATGTGACTGAAATGACTGAGGTGACTGTTTTGAATGCTGTTAATGATTTCAATCCCAAAATGTTGAACACTCTAATGACTTTGATAAGGCCTCACGAAACAAGGACATGAATGGTTTTTGGTAATTTGGTAGATACTGAGATATAGTAAATGCTTCAGCAAAAAACTCTCGTGTAGATTGTGCTGCGTAAGTACCCATTGTTTCCTTAATAAGACGTTTAAAATGCAAGCGATTCAACCCACTTTGTTTTAATAGAGACTGATAGACAGTTTCGTTTAGGGAATTAGGATGATAGATCAACGCATGATTAAATGCCTTTAAGGTTTTTACATCACGCTTATCGATTTCTCGTAAATTCTCATATTGTTCAGCTATCGCTTGTAGATTCTTATTTGTTTTTAGCATCTTGAATATACACTTTAAGTGCAACACTTAATCCTTAAAAAAGACCCCTAGCTAAATTCCAGTTAAAATAGGGTTGTCCACACTATTTGAAAGGAAGATAGCTATGAGCCACTATAACCATCTTACAATATTTGAACGAGAAAAACTATTTTTAATGTTCAACCAAGGTCATTCTATTCGCACTATTGCCGCTGCCGTCGACCGAAGTCCGTCAACGATCTCTAGAGAACTGAAACGTAATTTTAAGAAGGGGACTTATTCTCCTATCATTGCTCAGACGTTATATTCTTACAGAAAGCAAAACTGTGGGCGAAAGTTGATTTTGTCTAATCCCAAGGTTTGGAAAATCGTTCGAAGGCTATTCGTAGAAGAACAATGGTCACCTGAAGAGATTGCCTATCGATTGAAAGACGAACAGGTAGGTATCCATATAAGTTACCCTACCATTTATCGCGGAATCTACAGGGGTCTATTTGAAACAGAACCACTCAGTAAAGGAAACCGCGGGCTGGTTCGTTCTCTCAGACACCGTGGAAAAACTAGACATACGAAACATCATATTGAGAGAAGAGGTAAAATACAGATCTCTAATACGATTCATGAGCGTCCAGCTACTGCTAATGATCGTTCTGAAATTGGTCATTGGGAGGCAGACACAGTGGCTGGTAAGACGGGTGGTGCTTGTTTAGTTACGCTTACCGACCGTAGATCAAGATACTTGATGAGTGGAAAAATCGAGAAAAAACGATCTGAACTAGTCAGAGATAAGATGATTCATTTATTCTCTTCTATTGAATCTAATCAAGTAAAATCAATTACTCCAGACCGTGGTAAGGAGTTCTCAAAACATTGGGAAATCACTAAAGCTCTTAATAACGTCCCATTCTACTTTCCTGACCCACATGCTCCATGGCAACGAGGGACGAACGAAAACACTTACGGCCTATTAAGAGAGTATTTACCGAAAACAAAAGAGATGGATACGGTCACTGATCAGGTTGTAGATCAATATGTTCGTAAACTCAACTTACGCCCAAGGAAGTGTTTAAACTGGAAAACGCCCTATGAAGTATTTTTTGGTGTAGCGTTGCACTTAATTTGACAATTCAAGATATAAAAAGAGTTCAATAAGTGTGCAAATTCATGGTCGATTGTCGTTAATCCTGATTGATCTGCAATTAAGGGTGAGTTTCTCAACTGGTAGACACGGTGATGAATAGTAACCGACCTCACCTTAGTTTGAAACATATTATGGCTAAAGTTTAAATTGCTATCGAACAATCCATACTGTTTTCCTTTACGCATTCGCGAGACAACATTTGTTGCTTGATAAGCGAGATTACGTTTACTCTTGCGGTCAGTGATTCTGATGAGTCCTTTTGGCAAATCAAATTCGTGATGTAATAAAAGCAAACGTTCACTAATCTCATTGGCAAAGTGTGGTTCAATTCGCTTTAAATTGATACTCTTATACGGACTATCCAAACTAGACTCTTCAACGATTGATTTAATCATTGCTCATTAACCTCTCTACTTTCCCCTCTTTATAAGTAACTCTTAATAAGTAACTTTAATCCTGAATGATTCATAACTTTCTTTTATAAGGATAATTTCCTACTTTTAACCGTTTTTAGCTGTATACTATTTATTTTTAAGCCTATTGGCTTTAGTTTTTATCCTTTTTAACCCTCATGTAAGACATGTTACAGGTATTTAGCCAATTATGGGCGGACTTATCCCTTGGACTTACCCATTTTTTAATATTTCGAGCTAACAAACTAATTTTGGTAATTAGTCGATAGAATATTTTCTGATAGACATGACTAGTACTCATTTTTAAGTACAAACGTCGCCCTGTTTTAACGAGTTTTCCTGCAAATTTAAACAATTTCAATCTTAAAGAGTTAACCTGCATCGTTTGATTTTTTGGCTCTAAGCAGAATCTTTTCATGAGATTAACGAGGTTATAGGTTAAGGCACTAATCCATAAGCGACCAAAATTCTCTATAAAACCTAGACTGTCCGTTTTGCCCATAAAGAAACCATTCTTAGCTTCTTTAATATAATTTTCCATCTGACCACGCTTTTGATAAATAGAGAACACTGTTTGAGCGTTAACATTATCCGAAAGAGTGGTAACAATATAAGTGTGTTCAAATATTAATTCATTGGGGCGCCTAACAGATTTAATGCAAATGCGTCTCGGTTTTGTCCAACTCGCTGCTTGGTAAGTGGTCGAGTAGTAATAGGTTTCATCAGTTGTCCAATCCATGTCGTCATCAATCTTAATATAGCCTTCGGCTAACTTACCTAAAGCCCGATTGCTTTTCAAACGAATCACATAGTTAGCATCTTGTTGTTCACATAACTCATAAATTTCAGGTGTTGCAAAACCGCTATCTCCTCGGACTAAAATGGTTTTATCTAACGTCGGTTGGTGATAATGAGATAACAATGGCGAAAGAAATTTTGCAACATTGGTTGAAGTATAAACGTTACCTGGACGTAGTTCCGCACTTAAAAAATCGCCTGTTAGGCCATCAAACGCTACTAAAGGATGGTATCCAGTTGTGCCATAATGGGCATTGTAAGCTGTGCCTTCTTGCTGGCCATAGGTATCAAAGTGCGTTGAATCTACATCAATGATCAACTCAGAAGAATTCCTGAGAGGTTCGAAACGATTCAGTAACGCTAAATTCAATGTCGAAAAATCTTTGATAGTTTGTTCATCTATCTGCTTAAAAAAGCGTGAGATAGTTGGTTGGGAGGCAACCAAGTGGTTGGGAATAACGGAAAATACTTGATCTTTATTCAGATAATCAGCAGCTGAGTCTGTTGAATATCCGGCAGCTAATTGAAAAATAAGTTGTTCAAGGATATTAACATTGGAATGCTTAAAATGCTTGCGAAAGTCCTTAAAATGAAGGAGTTGACTTGCTAATGTTGAAAAATGAATGTGTTCCATAAACAATTTAAGCACTACTAATCCCGAATCGGTAAATAAAGTACCCCCATTATTTGAAATTGTTAATGAGGGATTGAAATTTGTTGGTATTTCGACTAATCTATTCATTGAGGACCTCTTTCTGTGGGTAGTTTTTTGTCGAATTAACCTTAACAGATTGAGGTTCTTTTTGCACCCTATGGGTGCTGAATGAATAGACTAAAAAAGTTTCTGGAACACTAATATACGTACATTGGTAATAAACTATGAATCATTCAGGTTGGTATATATTACATCAAGATAATGTATTTTTATTTAAAATTTAATATATATTGGGTTGCTATTCACAAGTAAATTTACAACAAGAATAATTATTTCATTTACAGAATTCGCTTTTTAATACAAAGAATGTTATACTAATTAATACGCGAAAGATATTTTTTATGCAAGAATTTAATTTGTTTTGATGAAATTTAATCAAACTGGCGTAACTAAAGGGTTACAAGGATATATTAGAGGTTATGGGAATATATCGTTTAAATGAGAAAGAATTAATTTTAAGTAATAGTTACAAGAAAGAACTTTAGAATAATAATATTGAATAGTTAGGTAGCCTTCTCTTTATTGAGAGGGCTATTGTCTATTTAACAGATTGTTTAGACAAAAAAAGCAAAGTGGCTAGTTAGCACACTTTGCTTTTTTTCTTATACTTTTCCTTGTAAAGATTGCAGGCGGTACATATCGTAATATGTTCCTTCTAATTTAATCAGTTCATCATGATGACCTTGTTCGATAACACGGCCTTTGTGCAGAACGTAGATTTTGTCAGCATCTTTGATTGTTGAAAGTCGGTGGGCAATGACAATTAATGTCGCTTGCTCTCGAATCTTTTCAAGACTTTGTTGTATATACTGCTCCGTCTCCGTATCAATATTGGCCGTAGCTTCGTCTAAAATTAAAATTCGCGGATTTCGAATAATCGTACGTGCAATATTAATTAACTGCTTCTGACCAGCTGATAGTGAAGTTCCCCCCTCACTGATGTGAGAACGATAACCATCTTCCATTGATTTAATAAAGTGATCTGCTCCAGTAAATTCTGCAGCTTCTCTCACTTCTTCATCTGAATAGTTTCCATGTAAACGAATATTGTCATAGAAATTACCATAGAACATGAACGCATCTTGTTGGACTAAGCCGATTTGAGAGCGAATACTTCGTTTGGTGTAACCACGAATATCTTCTTTATCAACGGAAATTAATCCTTGTTGGTATTCGTAGAATCGCATTAACAGATTAATGATTGTACTCTTTCCAGATCCGGTATGACCAACAATCGCAATCATTTCTCCCGGAGACACTTCTAAATCGATATCTTTCAATACAACATTTTTACCATCATACGAGAAATACAAATCATCAATGTTAATCTGACCATCAATCAATGAATCCACTGCATTCGCATTTGGTTGAGGTTCTGTATTCTCATTTGCTAGTAAAGCCATCCCGCGAGAGGCTGAAACTAGCCCATCTTGGTAAATACTCAAGCTGTCTAACATCCCTCCAATTGGATGGAAGAATGACTTAGAATAAGACGTAAAAGCGTAAATAATCCCAATATCAACGACTGAACCCGAAAGTAATTGCGCAGCAAAGATCCAGATGACAATGACCAACACAATTTGTTCAATAAGGTTAATGGCAGGCATTAATAGCACAGCATTCATCTTGAACATATTAGTTCTAGCCACTAAGTATTCCTGGTTTACTTCATCGAATTCTTCTTTCATTCGCTGGGTCTGATTGAATTGTTGAATGAGCCACATCCCCATTGTTGACTCACTTAAGCGCGCATTCACCTTACTTAACGCTTGGCGCATACGACGGTAGATGACAGTACTAATCTTTTGGTAGACGTATATCAAGATGAATATGACGGGGATAAAGGCCATGAAGACCCAAGACATTGATACACTAAGTGAAAACATCGCTACCGCAATCATCGTTGCATTAATAAAACCATCGAAAAATGTTAAAAACACATTCCAAAATTCTTTAATTGTCTCGGTATCATTCGTCACACGTGAGACAACTTCACCATTAGGTGTTTTGTTAAAGTAATCTAAACTTAATTTCCCTAATTTGTGGTACAAATTATTTCGCATATTCGCTACCGTATGCTCGGATGCTAATTTAAAAGTGTAATCTTTAACGTAGACAATGACCATTCTTAAAAGTAATAAAACAAGGTACGTTCCAGCTACTTGTAAAGTAATTTGGATTGTTGCTGAACTTGTCGATAAGTACTCATCAATATATTGTTGAATAATAATAGGTAAGTAAGCTGATAAAGCAGAAGCAATAACCATCATAACAATAGATAAGATAAACCATTTAGTTTCAGATTTCGCAAATGAGAATAAATAACGTAATATGTTCCATTGCTCTTTTAGTGAGAAGCTTGTTTTTCTTTGTTTCGTATTACTCATTGTCTTCCCCACTTTCTGAAATTTTCTGATCTAATTGTTGTTGACGGAACATATTGTCATACCAACCTTCTAACGAGAGTAACCGCTCATGAGTTCCTCGTTCGCTAATATGCCCATTATCTAAGACTAGGATCTCATCTGCACGCATAATTGAACTTAATCGATGAGTCGCTATGATTGTGATCCCTTTTTGACGGAATTCACGTAAGTTCGTTAATATCCTTTGTTCTGTCTTAGCATCCACAGCGGAAAGCGCATCATCCATAATTAATATTTCTGGATTCATCGCTAATGTTCGAGCGATTGAAATCCGTTGCTTCTGCCCACCAGATAAACTCACACCGCGTTCTCCAACCAAGGTATCGTAACCATCTGAGAAAGTTAGGATGTCTTCATGAACATCTGCAACCTTTGCATAATATTCGACTTCTTCTTGTGTCATATTTGGACGACCGAAGCGAATGTTCTCTCGGATTGTCGTTGAGAAAAGTAAGTTGTTCTGTGAAATATACCCAACTCGATCATTTAATTCTGTCATATCAATCTTATTCAGTGGTGTGTTATCAATAAGGATTTCTCCAGATTCAACATCAAAATTTCGCACTAATAAGTTAAACAAGGAACTCTTTCCAGACCCTGTTCGGCCAACAATGCCTAAAGTATCCCCTTCTTCCAGTTTAAAGTGAATATCACTTAAAATTTCTACTTCTGAATCTGGATAACTAAAGGTATTAATATTTACTTTTAAATCATTATATTCTAAGTTTTTAACAGGATTGGGATCATTGACGACACTTGCTTTTTCAGATAGCAAATCAGTTACTCGATCATAACTCGCATTCCCGCGCTCCATTGTATTCACTAATCTTCCAACAGCTAATAATGGCCAAGTCATATTTCCTAAATAACTTAGGTAAGCGATTAAGTCTCCTAAAGTAATACGACCATTTTGGATAAAGTATGTCCCAAAAAAGATCGTTAATACATAAGTTAAACCAGTAATCACATCGATGACAGGCGTATAAGCCGAATCAATTCGGAATACTTTCTTGTTCTTTTCAACGACATTGTCCGTTTCTTTAACAAAATCTAGGTAATCCTCTTCCTCTTCCTCTTCACCGAAAGCTTTAATCACTTTCATTCCGGAGACACTCTCTTGTACATGATCATTCATATCAGAGAAAGCTTTTAATGACCCTCTAAAATACTTATTAATTAATTTTCCTAAATATTGGGCAACAAAAATCAATAATGGGAAAGGTAAAATAGTAAACAAGGTCAATTGCCAGTCAATAATAAAAATCATTGAAAACAAAGTCACGACAGTGATTGATAAGGAATCAGTTAAAGTAATAATTCCCCCACCAGCAACAAAGCGTAAAGCAGCTAAGTCATTCGTCGCATGTGCCATTAAATCACCAGTACGATATTGCCCGTAAAACTTCTGATCCATCTTAGTAAAATGATCAAACAAACGGTTACGCATAATCGCTTCTAACAATGTTGAATTCCCAAACAAATTACTGCGCCACATGTATCTTAATCCATACATAAGTGAGCCAATACCAAGGAGTAATCCAGTCTGTTGTATTAAGTGGTCCCAAGTAATAGTCCCGGTTGCCATTGAATCGACTAATCCTCCGATAATTAATGGGATAATCGCTGATAAGATGGCACAGGTAGTTAAGCCACCTATGGCAA
This sequence comes from Ruoffia sp. FAM 20857, assembly GCF_045528645.1. Classification (NCBI taxonomy): domain Bacteria; kingdom Bacillati; phylum Bacillota; class Bacilli; order Lactobacillales; family Aerococcaceae; genus Ruoffia; species Ruoffia sp. FAM 20857. Next base: position 15,056 of record NZ_JBGQRB010000034.1, on the reverse strand, counting down.
GTGCATAGGTTTTCCATCTCAGTTTAAAGAACCATGCTAATTTTTTGAATATTGCAAACATATTAACCTCACTTCAATCTATGAAAATTCTTAAAACGCAGTATATTAATTATAGTCAAAATAGTGTTTTAATGTCAATGATGGCTCCTTTTTTCATCAGATTTGTTCTTCCAATTATATATAGAAAACGCAATTCAAAAACTTGTATTTATTAAAATCTAGTGATAACATACTTATTGTTTATATTTTTTCAAAGGAGAGGATCAGTGACTAAAATTATTTTATCAGATATCAGATGGGATTATATTTTTAATCCCCAACTTGCGCTTGAAAGTATCCCTTTTGTACTCGAAGGGCTTAGTTATACGATTGCTATCTCACTGTTAAGTTTCATCCTGAGTCTTATCGGAGGAACAATCCTTGCCCTTATGCGAATCTCAAGATCAAGGCTACTTAGAATCCTCGCTCGGTTCTATGTTTCTTTCTTCAGAGGTGTGCCAGTACTCGTGACCTTATTCTTTTTATACTTTGGTCTCCCTTTAGCCAATCTTATGCTGACAGCTATTCAAGCTTCGGTCCTTGGCTTTGGACTAACAAGCAGTGCTTACAGTTCTGAGATTATTCGCTCAGCTATTGAAAGCATCGACAAGGGTCAGTGGGAAGCTGCTCAGTCTTTGGGATTGAATCGACGAAAAGTTTTGAGAAAAATTATTTTCCCTCAAGCCACTCGTATTGCGATTCCTGCCTTGAGTAACGTCTTATTGGACTTGGTAAAAGGAAGCTCACTGACAGCCATGATTACTGTTCCAGAAATCTTCCAAAAAGCTAAAATTGTCGGTGGAGCTAATAATGACTATATGACCATGTACTTTCTTATCGCAATTATTTATTGGATTATCTGTGTTATTTATGGTTTCTTACAAGATTACTTAGAGCGACTATATAAGCCAGATCAGATAACTCCCCCTAGCAAACGCATGTCTCCTTAGAATTAAAAATGATTGGAGTAAAAAATGTTCAAAAAATTCTTTAGTGCATTAGTTATCGTTTCACTTTTCTTCACACAATTCACGGCTGTCTCAGCTCAAGAAGATGATTCCTTAAGTCGCGTAGAAGAAAGAGGTCATCTCATCGCAGCCATATCAGGTACGCTCTACCCTAGTGGTTATTATAATGAGGACAACGAATTAGTTGGATATAATATTGATATAATTCGTGAGGTAGCTGATCGCCTAGGTCTTGAAGTTGAGTTCATGGAGATGGGTGTTGACGGAATGTTAACATCTGTGAAGTCAGGTCAAGTTGACTTGGTCGCTGAAGGAGTTCAACCCACTGCTGAACGTGAGAAAGATTTCTTAATCGGTGAACCTATTAAATACAGTTTCACTTCGATCGTTGTCCGTTTATCTGATAATTCAGGTATTGAATCGATTGAAGACTTTGCTGGTAAAAAAGCTGCTGGTGGAGCGACAACCAACTATATGCAAGTAGCCGCTCAATTAGGAGCTGAACTTGTGACTTATGACAACGCAACAAACGATCAATATTTCCTAGATGTTGCGAATGGACGTACTGACTTCATCCCTAATGACTACTACTTACAAAAGACTTCTATTGATTTCTTTAGCGACTTAGGTGTTAAACTTGGGAATGTATTCTACAACCCTTCATTCAGTGCCTTCGTCTATAATAATGAATCAAACGCGCTTCAAGAAGCTATTGATGCTGTCTTAGTTGAGATGAAAGAAGATGGCACTTTAGCAGAGATCTCCGCTCAATACTTTAATGGTGATGATGTGTCCGTTGAACAAGAAGAAATCAACGGCATCAAAATTAGTGACCTTCCAGTAATTGAGTTAGAAGACTAATCTACGAATGAAAACACCTGAGACAATGATGTTCTTAGGTGTTTTTCTTTCTAACTATCTTATAAAAATTTTGATATAATTAATCTATCAAGATGATAGGAGGATCACTATGAGCTCACTATGGAAGAAAACATTAGGTATCGCGGGTGTAGTAATTCCAACTTGGTTAGCAATCTATGCATGGCCACCTAAAGAAAAAACGACACCCTTTAATTATGAGAAACAAGACAGACCCTTAAATATAGCCCACCGCGGAGGTTGTGCCCTGGCACCTGAGGAAACCTTAGAAGCATTCGCTAGGTCTGCACAAGCCGGAGCAGACATGTTCGAGTATGATGTTCATATTACCAAAGATGGATATCTCATTGCCAGTCATGACCCTACTGTCGATAGAATTACAGATGGGAGTGGCTATATTAACCAACTCACTTTAACTGAGATTAAATCGTTCGATGCGGGTGTAACATTCCAAGATTTAGAAGGTAATTATCCTTATCAAGATCAAGGTGTTCAACTAGCAACTGTCGAAGAGATATTCTTATTATTCCCTCACACACCTGCTGTCATTGAATTAAAAGATACTAATGACCCAGCGCTTTACGAAGACTTAATTCAAGAGATGTGGCGTCTAATTCAAAAGTACCATATGGAAGATAAAGTCGTTATAGGCAGTTTCGACCATAAGATTAACAGACGCTTCAAAGAAGTATCTCAAGGTCAAGTAGCTATTGGTGCGGGTGAAAGTGAAGCAACCTCTTACTTAACGAGGATGATTTTAAGGCTGAATGGGATTGCACATACAGATGCGCAAGCTTTCCAACTACCAACAAATCAACATGGACTAGATTTGACGCAGAAGAATATCATTAACGGTTCACGTCAACGCGGAATAGATGTTTATTACTGGACGATTAACGACGAAGAAACTATGCGTGATTTGATCGCTAAAGGTGTTGATGGGATTATGACAGATAATCCTGAGTTGTTGGAGAAAGTGTTGGATGAGGGATAATTCACAAGAAATAAGGCTGGATGACAAATTTCATGTCGTCCAGCCTATTTCCTTTAATATTTCTTATTCCCAGCAGTAAGGTCCTGACTTTTCCCGGCGTCTTCGACTTGGAAAAAGCCTAGTACTCTTTGCAGGTATAACACCAACATTTTCTCTTCAAGAAAATTGGTGTTACTCCCACTCAATTGTTGAAGGTGGTTTACCTGTCACATCATACACTACACGGTTAACGTGAGGGATTTCATTAACAATTCGTTTACTAATTTCATGTAAAACTTCCCATGGAATGCGAGCGAACTCACTTGTCATACCGTCAATAGACGTTACCGCACGAATTCCGACCATATGATCGTAAGTACGGCCATCTCCCATAACCCCAACACTTCTTACATTTGGTAAAGTCGTAAAGTATTGCCAAATATCACGGTCTAAACCATGCTTAGCAATTTCTTCTCGTAAGATTGCATCAGATTCACGAACGATTTCAACTTTTTCTTCAGTAATTTCACCTAACACACGAATTCCTAATCCTGGTCCTGGGAATGGTTGACGCCATACGATTGAATCTGGCATACCTAAAGCTGTACCTAAAGCACGGACTTCATCTTTGAATAATGTATTCAGTGGTTCAATTAATTCAAACTGCATATCTTCTGGTAAGCCTCCCACGTTGTGGTGAGATTTAATTGTTTGAGCTGTTTTTGTTCCAGATTCAATAATATCTGTATAAAGTGTTCCTTGGGCTAAGAAATCAATGCCTTCTAATTTAGTTGCTTCATCATCGAAGACATAAATAAATTCATTCCCGATAATTTTACGTTTTTCTTCTGGATCACTTACCCCTCTTAATTTAGAGAAGAATCTCTCTTTAGCATCAATACGGATAATGTTTAAGCCGAATTCTTCTAAGGCAGCCATTACGTGGTCACCTTCGTTTTTACGTAGTAGACCATGATCGACAAAGATACACACTAATTGATCGCCAATCGCTTTTTGTAAAAGCACACCAACGACACTTGAATCGACTCCACCAGATAAAGCTAATAATACTTTACGGTCTCCAACAAGTTCGCGGACTTTAGCAATCTCAATATCAATAAAGTTCTCCATTGACCATTCTCCAGAAACGTTACAAATATTGAAGATAAAGTTACGTAACATGTCATTTCCATGAACACTTGCACGCACTTCTGGGTGGAATTGAACACCATAAATTTGACGCTCTGTATTCTCAAAAGCAGCAATCGGTGTACTTTCATTACTTGCTGTGACAGCAAAGCCTTCAGGTACCTTTGTAATTAAATCCGAGTGACTCATTAAAACTGTTTCTGTTTCGGCTAAGTCTTCAAAAATTCCCGCTTCGTTATTACTGATGTTAATTGGCATTTGGCCGTATTCACGTTTGTTCGACCCTTCAACTTCTCCGCCAAATAATTTAGTAGTTAATTGCATTCCGTAACAAATTCCAAATACTGGAAGACCTAAGTCATAAATAGCTGGATCAATATCAAATGAGCCTGGAGCATAGACACTATGAGGCCCTCCTGAAAGGATAATTCCTTTAACTCCAGTCATTTCTTTGATTTCTTCAGCTGTTGTGTCATTGGGTAATAATTCACTGAATACGCCAAATTCACGGATACGTCTAGTAATTAATTGATTGTATTGACTTCCAAAGTCTAATACAACGATTTTCTCAATATCTAATAAATTTGTTTCCATGCAATTCTCCTTTTTTAATCAATATTTACGTACGTAAACATTGTCAATCGAATGATTCTTCCCTTTATATAAGATTACATCAGCCCGACCTCTTGTTGGTTGAATATGTTGAACAAGATTGGTTAAGTTAATTGTATACCAAATTTCATTCCCGTAGTCTTCTACTTTTTCAGATGGCCATTTGGTAATTTCATAGAAATAGTTCGTTGGATCATCTTTCGCTGATTCCATGTGCATCTTGAACCGGTCCATAAACCAGCTTTTAATATGAAGTGGATCGGCATCTATATAGATTGAAAAATCAAAAAACTCATTCATATACGTTTGTTGGTTTTCCGGTAGTTGAAAGGCATTAATCCCTTCAACAATTAAGATATCAGGTTTCTTCATAACTTGAACTTCTCCTGGTACTATATCATAGATTTCATGTGAATATGTCGGATATTCAACATCCTCTACCCCAATTTTTACCTTACTCATAAACTCTAGTAAACGAGGCATGTCATAACTTTCCGGGAATCCTTTCCGTTTCATTATTCCACGTCGTTCTAGTTCTTCATTTGGGTATAGAAATCCATCGGTTGTCACTAATTCAATTTGCTTCTCAGGATAGTATTTCTGAAGCAAGCGCTGAAGTACTCTCGCTGAAGTACTCTTTCCTACTGCGACACTTCCGGATACACCAATCATGAATGTATTATTCTCAAATGAACTTTTCTCACCGATAATATCAAAGAATTTATCACGTTCTACTTCATATTCATCTTTGTTCTTAAGCATTACATCAATATAATGAACTAGTGGGACGTAGACTTCTTTCACATCTTGTTGTGATAATCGGTCGTTTAAGGAAACCAATTCTTCCAATCCTACAATTGGTTTTAGGTTTCCTTTCATTTGGTTAAATTGTTCCCATTCTTTTCTAGAATAATGTGTAAATAATTCGCTAGTCAAATGACCACTCCTTAGACTTTACTTTAATTATAAGTATTTTAGCACTCTCCAGGAATAGTTTAAAGGCTTGAAAGAAACCATTTTCATAAATTTTACTAACAACGACTATAACTTCTAATTATCCACTCAAAAAAAGCGTGATGATTAAAGCTTCGGGACGATTTATTGCAAAAACTGTTGAATATTATATAATTAAACTATCAATACGATTGAATTTCTTAGTGTATTAATTTTAGAATTTTACTACGGTTAAAAGTAATACACAATAAAACTCCGATAAATAAACTAGAAATTCGAGTGAATGTTCGGGTTTTAGCTTATCTCATTCGATATTTTTATAGATACATTTAATTAAAATATATAGAAATAGCCACTTTTTTTAACACTATTCCTTATGGAAATGCTTACTAAAGGTTGTATTCTAATAGTATTTATGTAAAATAATAATGTGATATAATAATAATATTTTATATAAATAAAAAAAGTGATGGGAGGTAGAAAATGGACATATCAAAGCGACATAATTATCAATCTAAATTAATGACTTCAAATGCGAAACAACTTATTGGTATAGGTAAGGCTCATAGTAAGATTATATTGATGGGAGAGCATGCGGTTGTCTACGACTACCCTGCGATTGCATTACCTTTTAATTCGGCCAATGTGACTGTGACGATCACTCCTTCTAAATCTAATCATACTTACATTCATAGTTCATATTATGATGGCATTATAGAAGATGCGCCGGAATCTTTAGATAACCTTAAGCAAGCTATTGAAGTGACTCTGAGTAGCTTTAAATTAGCGAATACGCCTATGGATATTACTATCGATAGTTCGATTCCTTCAGGGCGAGGTATGGGTTCGTCAGCTGCGGTTAGTGTCGCGCTAGTTCGTGCTTTGTGTGATTTTTACAAGCAAGAAATATCTGATTATCAGTTGAATTTCATTGTGAATCAAGCCGAGGTTATCGCCCATGAATCAACAAGTGGTTTAGATACTCTTTTAGCTAGTACAAATTCACCGGTTATTTATCGTAAAAGTCAAACAGCGAAAACGATTAAAATTAACCTAGATGCTTACTTAGTTGTAGCTGACAGTGATATGCCAGGTCAGACGAAGACAGCCGTGAGTAAGGTGAGTCAATTAAAAGAATCGAAACCAGATTTTATTAGAACGGTGATGAGGGCCATTGGTGGCTTTGTCCAACAATCTGTTGAAGCGATTCAAGCGAAAGATATCAATGAATTAGGTCGCTTGATGACATATAACCATTACTATCTCAATCAATTAGAGATTTCAAATGCCCATATTGACCGTATCGTTAACGCTGCTTGGATAGCCGGTGCTTTAGGTGCTAAACTTACAGGCGGAGGCTTAGGTGGCTGTGTAATCGCACTAGCTCAAACTAAAGTCGAAGCCGATTTGATTCAACAAGCAATGATGGATGCGGGCGCAACAAAAACTTGGTCATTAGATTTAAAAACAATATAAGGTGAGGTTTATAATGCAACATAAACAAATGGATACAACAACGTATCGTGCTTATACTAACATTGCTTTAATTAAGTATTGGGGAAAACGAAACAAAGAATTGTTCCTTCCCGTTACAAGTAGTCTTTCTTTGACGCTTGATCAATTTTATACTGAAACAACTTTAGAATGGAATTCTCAATCCAATGAGGATACCTTTACCTTAGATGGTCAAATACAAGACATTAACGCGATCGAGAAAGTATCGCGTTTTATTAATATGTTCAGAGATTTATCTGGTATACATCGACCAGTACACGTAAACAGTACCAATCATGTTCCAACTGCAGCCGGTCTTGCCTCTTCGGCATCGGCTTTTGCAGCTTTAGCTAGTGCCTGTAATGATTTATTTGAGACAAATCTATCGAATAAAGAACTGTCTACCTACGCTCGTCGTGGTTCTGGAAGTGCTACTCGTAGTTTATTTGGTGGCTTTACCGTTTGGCATAAAGGAATTGGGAACGAATCGGATTCAAGTTTTGCTGAGATGATTGATGAGGCTGATTGGGATATTGGTATGCTTGTTGTTATGATTAATAAAGAACAAAAGAAAATTAGTAGTCGTGTCGGAATGGAACATACTATCGAAACTTCTCCTTTCTACAAACTTTGGCCGGAAACAGTGGCTGAAGATTTGGAAGCAATCATTCCTGCCATTGAGAATAGAGATTTTCCGACGATTGGACAAATCGCAGAACATAATGCGATGAAGATGCATGCGACGATTATTGCTGCTGATCCAAGTATGACTTATTGGGAACCAGAATCTTTAACTGCAATGAACATCGTTAGAGACCTTCGTGAAGCAGGCATTCCATGTTACTTTACAATGGATGCTGGACCAAACGTGAAAGTTCTTTGCCGTTTAAGTCAGGCCGAAGAAATAAAAAAAGCCTTTGAAAAACATTTTTCAAGTGATCGTCTAGTTATTACTGGACCTGGAAAAGGCCCGCATAAGATTAGTTAGGAGTGTAGATATTGTCAACACAAACATCGATACAGGATCTTTTCAATCGAACATCCCCCAATGAATCTAGTACCGTTAAAGTACCAGGGAAATTATTTATAACGGGTGAATATGCGATTTTATTCCCGAAACAACCGGCTATTATTATAGCGGTTGATCAGTTCTTAACTGCTCAAGTTACAGCGAGTGACCTTGCTGAAGGTGGGGTAATAACGACTAATTTGTCAGAATTAGGTCCTTTGAATTATGATCGAAAAGATAATCATTTCCACGTTGCACCAAATACTGCAACTGGTTGGCATTATTGTATTAATGCGATTCGTGTAACTGAATCACTTTTAAATAGCTTAAAAGTACCACTTTTAAATTATAATATTCAATTTAATTCAGACTTAATTAATAAAGATGGGTTAAAATTCGGTTTAGGCTCAAGTGGCGCGATTGTCGTGGCGACGATTAAAGGCATATTAGCTTATCATGGTGTACAAGCATTAGACCATGTGACTATCTTTAAACTGGCTGCGATTGCGTTGACTTTATCGAAATCAAATGGGAGTTTGGCTGATATCGCGACAATTACGACTGGTGGCTGGGTTTATTATCAATCTTTTGACCGTCAGTGGCTGAAAGAGATGGTTCACGCAAACACACCGGTAGCTTCATTGCTATTAAAGGATTGGCCAGACCTTGTTATTGAGTCCTTAAGTGTTCCGGATGAATTAGCTTTATTGATTGGGTGGACGCAATCCCCTGCTTCCACTGAGAACTTAGTTGGGCAATTACTTGATCAATTAAATCAAGCTGATGACCAATTCAAAGCATTCTTAAAGAATGCAAAAGCATCGGTTGAACGCATGCGAATTGGCTTTCAAGAAAAGAACTTAACTGTCATTCAAGATGAGATTCAAGTATATCGTCAATTACTCTTAGAATTGAGTCATACCTATCAACTAAACATCGAAACGAATGAACTGACTCAATTTATTGAAACAGCACTTCCTCACTCATACATTGCTAAGTCCTCTGGGGCTGGTGGTGGAGATTGCGGCATTGCTATTGGCCATAAAGATATCGAGACAGAGACTTTAATTAAAGATCGGGAATTGGATGATATTGTATCTTTACCACTGCAAGTGACTCCCCCCTTCTCTACGGAAACAACATAGTATCGGAGGCAATTATGACAAAAGAAAATCAACCTTCACTTGCTCAACAACGAAAAGATGATCATGTGAACTTGGCATTAGAACAACAAAGTAAATTACAAACATCTGCGTTTGATGATATTCGCTTTATGCATCATTCATTCAGCGAGGTGAAATTTGACCAAATAGATACCTCAACTCAATGGGCAAATACGACACACCGTTTTCCTTTCTATATCAATGGAATGACCGGTGGTTCAACCTATACGAAACAATTCAATGATTCACTATCAAAACTTGCGCATGAGACAGGCTTAGCGATGGCATCAGGTTCTGTCAGCGTCGCTTTGAAAGAACCTGAAGTCAGAGATTCGTTTACGATTATTCGAAAAAATAACCCGAATGGCTTTGTTATGGCAAACTTAGGCGCACATCATGACTTAGAAAATGCTAAACGCGCCGTTGACTTATTAGAAGCAAATGCCTTACAAATCCATCTGAATACACCCCAAGAAGTTGTCATGCCTGAAGGTGACCGTGATTTCTCAACTTGGAAAGAAAATATTCAACAAATTGTTGAAGGTTTAGACGTTCCAGTGATTGTTAAAGAAGTTGGTTTTGGAATGAGTAAAGAAACCATGGAAGAATTAATTTCACTAGGTGTTAAAAACATCGATGTCAGTGGGCGAGGTGGCACAAACTTCGTTAATATCGAAAATGACCGCCGTGATACGATTGATTTCAGCCTCCTAGGCGAATGGGGACAAACAACTCCTGAATCTTTATTAGAATCACTTTCCTTACAAAAAGAAGTGAATATTCTTGCCAGTGGTGGAGTCAGAAGCTTTTACGATATCGTAAAAGCACTTGCGCTTGGAGCTAAAGCAACTGGCCTATCTGGTAAATTACTTCAGACAGTCCACTTAGAAGGTGTCGATGCTGCTACACAAATCGTTCTAGATTGGGAGAAAGCGATCAAACATATGCTTCTATTACTCAACTGTCATAACATCCAAGAACTACAAGAAACCCAATTATTACTACGTGGTCCACTACGTGAATATGCTGAATTACGTGAGATTGATTATAAATACCTTGCAAGACGTTAAAAAAATCCCATTGCCTCTTCAATGAGACAATGGGATTTTTAGTATTTTCTATGCATGGTTAATTGTATCAACAATTAATTGAATTGGTTCACTATGGTCACTAATCTTAAAGGCTTTTGTTAATTTATCTTTAACTTCAGAAATATCTTCTGTATTCGAGTGAATAACAACAATCGGATCGCCTTTTTTAACTGAATCTCCAACTTTCGCTTTAAGAACTACACCAACCGCTGGATCGATATCATCAGTATACTTCTCGCGCCCTGCGCCAAGTAAACTACAAGCCACTCCGACTTCATGTGCTGTCCAATCACTAATAACACCATCACGGTCTGCTTTAATTTCAGTTTGATATGCCGCTTGTGGCAGTAAGCTAGGGTCATCAACAACTGCTGGGTTTCCACCTTGATGTTCAACAAACTGACGGAGTGTTTCTAACGCCTCTCCATTGTCGATTTTTTCTTGTAGTAAGGCTTTACCTTCTTCTAAGGTTTCGACTTTATTCGCAGCCATTAACATTTGGCTCCCTAATACTAGACATAACTCAGTTAAGTCGCTTGGTCCTTCGCCTTTTAATGTATCAATCGCTTCTTTAATTTCTAAAGCATTCCCAACAGCAAAGCCAAGTGGTTGACTCATATCAGAGATAACTGCTAATGTCTTACGGTTCACTTGTTCACCAATTTGGACCATTGTTTTAGCTAATTGACGCGCATCATCAACGGTCTTCATGAACGCACCGTCGCCTACTTTGACATCCAGTACAATTGCATCGGCACCTGAGGCAATTTTCTTACTCATAATGGAACTCGCAATTAATGGAATCGATTGAATGGTACTTGTCACATCACGTAATGAGTACATCTTCTTATCTGCGGGTGCTAAGTTACCAGTTTGTCCAACAACCGCCACTTTATTCTTATTCACTAGTTCGATAAATTTCTCAATTGGTACTTCAATCTTAAAGCCTTCAATGGCTTCAAATTTATCTAAGGTTCCACCGGTATGGCCTAGACCCCGTCCACTCATCTTAGCAACGGGAACACCTGCACTCGCAACTAATGGCGCAAGGACAATCGTTGTTGTGTCTCCTACTCCACCCGTTGAATGCTTATCAACTTTAACGCCATCAATTCCAGATAAATCAATCTGATCTCCACTTTCAACCATAGCCATAGTTAAATGACTGGCTTCTTTTTCATTCATACCTTGGAAGTATATTGCCATCATCCAAGCACTCAATTGATAATCCGGGATAGACTCATCAGTCAAACCTTCCACCATAAAGCGAATTTCTGCTTCGCTTAACTCTTCACCCATTTGTTTTTTCTCAATGATATCAACAACTCTCATAACTTACCTCCAATTCTTAGATTATTTGCTTCTTGTAATTTCTTGTACATTTCCTTCAGCATCACTTGATAATATGACATCAGGATAATTTAAAAATAAACCATGTTCGACAACCCCAACCATATTACTTAGCTCAAATGCTAATTGATGAGGATTTTGAATCACATCTAAATTTAAATCAATAATATAATTACCAGAATCTGTAATAAATAATGTATCTTGACCTGATTTTCTAAATGTAGGATTCATGCCAGACTGATCGAAGGTACGGAATAACTTCCAACTACCAAATTGAACAATTTCGACCGGTAGTGGGAATTTACCTAAAGTGTCGACTAATTTATCTTCCGTCACAATCCAAATAATACGTCGACTGTTTTGGGCAACAATTTTCTCATGGAGTAATGCGCCCCCACCACCTTTAATACCGTTAAAATCACGAGTCGTCTCATCAGCACCATCAACAAGCAAATCAATAAAGTTCACATCATCAAGCGAACGACTCTCAATGCCTAATGATTGCATTTGTGTTAATGTCTGACGTGACGTCGCAACTCCAACAATGTGTTTCAATTCGCCAGCTTGTATTCTTTTTCCAACTTCATCTATAAAGAAATATGCAGTTGATCCTGTACCAAAGCCAACTACCATCCCATCTTCCACATAATCTGCTGCTTTTCGTCCAACAGCTTCTTTACCTAAAGACATTTGTCATCCACCTTATCTTTTCTCCTATTTGAGCTCCTATTCACTTTGGTAGCCCTATCAATTAAATTATAGCATACTCATGATTACTTGTTGCCTTTGATATCGTATAAATTATCTATTTTTGTTATAATGAATGTATTGACTATATCAATAGAACAGCTTCTAGGAGGATTCAATGAAACAAGTAGTTAAAATTAAATGCCCTGTGTGTGAAACACCCGCTTCACAAGAAGTAGAAACACGTGTAAACTCAAAATTACAGCCGAACTTGAAAAAAGACTTATTAAATGGCCAACTACAATATTTTGAATGTGGTAATTGTGGTACACGCAGACAAATCGAAACAGAATTCTTATATCATGATCCAATAAAAGAATTTATGGTCTTTTTAGTACCAAACTTAAAAAATAAACAAGATCAATTGAGTACACTTTTAGAAAATGTGACTCGCGACGAGAAAGTGGACTTATCTGATTACGAATTGCGTATTGTGACACACCATGCTGATTTAATAGAAAAAATTCAATTATTTGATCATCACTATAATGACCGTGAAGTTGAAATTGTTAAATTGTTGACTGATGGGTTATTTGCGAAAGAAAAACCGAATGAAGATGTTAAATCGCGCTTCTTTTATATGAAAGATGGCGTACCAAAAATTATGTACATTACGGCTAATGAACAACTTTTAGTTGATTTTAGTGATAATTTACTTAAATTCGCCAAAGACAAATATAAGAAGATAGTGAATACAACAGAAACTGGTCAATTCCATTTAATCAATGCGGAATGGGCGGCACATGCTTTAAGTAGTAACTAATTAAATAAAACCATCTAAATCTCTTTACAAATTGCGTTTGAGATTTAGACGGTTTTTTATTATTGTTCAATTTCTTTGCGTGTATGAGCTTCTTTTACAATATAGAGTGGGCGACGCTTAGTTTCATTAAAGATTTTAGCGACGTACTTACCAACAATACCTAAACAGAATAATTGCAGACCACCCATACCAACGATGAGTACCGCTAGACTAGGCCAGCCTGGTGTTGTTGCTCCGAGAAGAACTGTCTTAACGATAATGTAGATTCCATAAATACTTGAAAGGATAAAGATAATTAAACCTAGCATACTTGCAAATGTTAAAGGCGCATCTGAGAAACTGATGATGCCATCGAAAGCATATCGAATGAGTTGGGTAAAAGACCAAGATGAATCGCCGGCGCTTCGCTCAACATTATAGTAATCTAAATACTTCACTTTATAACCGACCCAACTAAAGATCCCTTTAGAGAATCGATTTCTCTCTGGCAAGCTTAATACAGCATCGACAACTTCGCGCTTCATTAAACGATAGTCTCGAACACCTTCTTCTAATTTGACATCCGAGATGACATTATTCAACTTATAGTATAAATTGGCGAAGAATGATCTCACTGGCGGCTCACCCTCACGGCTTACGCGCTTCGTTCCTACAACATCATAGTCTTCTTCTGTAATTAATCGATGCATCTCAACAAGCATCTCAGGGGGGTCTTGTAAGTCCGCATCCATTAAAGCAACCCACTCACCTTGAGCATACTCAAGCCCTGCCATAATTCCCGCTTCTTTACCAAAATTTCTTGAGAAAGAGATGTAGCTAACTCTATCTGGATATTTTGCAGCTAATTGCTTAATAACTGCAAGTGTATTGTCACGAGATCCATCATTTACAAATAATGTCTCAATAAAAACAGATGGCAATTTCTTTTGAGTTTCTAAAATCGCATCCATAAAAATTTCCAGCGTATCCTCTTCATTATAAGAAGGAACGACAATCGTCATAATATTACTTGTCAAAATGATTTGCCTCCTTAACAGCAACTTTTTCGGTATGTACCGAATTGATTGGTTCATCTTCACTCGAATCATCTAGTAGAATTTTCCGCGATACAAAGTTAAATATCATCACAAAACCTGTGACGAAAATCTTACTTATCATGACTGCCACACCAAACCATTCTACAAATACGAACATCAAAATCTGTGTCAAGATAAGTCCGACGATACTCAGTGATAAGAAGATTGTAAATTCTTTATAGCGTTGGTCTTTTCCAAACTTACTAACAAAAATAAATCGCATACTTGCCCAATAATTAAATACGGTGGCAATAATGAACGCGATGGCTGTGCCGATTAAGTAATTCATGCCCAGTATTTCATAGCTAATATATAGCACAATAAAATCAATCAGTGTTGAGATCCCACCGACAACAGCAAAGTTAAAAAACTGTTGTATCAAACGTTTCATTCATTATCCTTCTTTCTATACTTTATTAAATCATTCATAGGTTGATAGACAAAAAATGATTCTCTTTCTATTTATGCTTACAATCAAACTACTTTATATGTGTGTTTCATTATACACACTGATTATGTTCAAAATTACTACCCTTAATAGTAACGGATTTTAGGCCAATATAAAAGCATAACATGCCGTCCGTTGTTTTATTCTCATGTTTAAAAAATGAGGTTTGTTTCCAAACCTCATTCTACACTTTAGTTGTTATATATTTATGAATATTTATCCTGAATAATTCATACTTTTAAATATTGAGTTATTCTAGTCGTTATTTTTCAATTTTGGATCACTTTATCGAAATTAAAATATTTTAATCGATTTTCTAAGCTAAAGAAAAACTTTTTAGT
>NZ_JBGQRB010000033.1:0-25842 GCF_045528645.1 Ruoffia sp. FAM 20857 | reverse complement strand
GACTAAAAAGTTTTTCTTTAGCTTAGAAAATCGATTAAAATATTTTAATTTCGATAAAGTGATCCAAAATTGAAAAATAACGACTAGAATAACTCAATATTTAAAAGTATGAATTATTCAGGATAAATTGTTCTTCATTATTCGGGTAAATAGTAATAAACTTCCCAGCACCCACTCTTGAGAAATTCTTTTTATACATTATATTTAATAGTTCAGTATTTTTTACATATTTAAAATTCACTTTTTCCTTTTTTAATGTTTCTGTAACAATATTCAATATATCCAATGCATTTTTTAAAGTACAAGATACATGGATTTTCCACCCTTGATCAGGTATTTTATTGCCTGAAAAATTACAATTAATAAAAATATCTTTCTCATAGAAATTCCATTGATCATCTAGTATTTTATCTACAGATTTAGATAGTATATCTTTATTATTATATTTACTTGCTAAGGTCTCATTGTAAATGCTTTTAGTTCTAGACATATAATTTCCTGCTTTCAATTTTTTTCGTTCTTATAGCTCCTTGATTTATTGAAACAGTTAATAATAGATAAAAAGTTCTCCTGCATTTTTTGTAGGAGAACTTTTTATCTTTTGATTGTCATCATTAACCAGTAATGATAATTATATCTCCACAATTATTACTATTACTACTGCTCATGGGTGAAACATTATTATCTAAATCCAGTTTTTGCAATTCTAATACCTGTTCCATGGTTCTCACCTCCTCGTATTAATTTGTTACAAGCAAATTGGAGTTAGTTTGATACAATTATATTATTCTGCACTTTCTTCTTCAGTAGATTCTTCTGAAGTTTCAGCATCTGAATCTTCTTCTGTTGCTGAATCTTCTGATTCAGTAGATGCTTCGTCTTCTAATTCTTCTTGTTCATAGTATGCTAAGTTAGTTAACTCATCATTTTCAGTTTGAACTTCAACCGCAGCAATTTCTCCAACTTCAACGTCTTCATTCTCAACAACTGACCATAAGAATGCTTCAGTGTAACGTTCAGGGAATAGTGATGTTGTTACCACTTCTGGTTGGCCAAATGTATCAGTAAATGCGGCTAAGTCACCTTCGTTAAATAATGTTTGTAAATCTTCAACAGTTGTTTCTAAGCGTTCGAACATTTTTGCTGTCTTGTATTGGTATTCAACGTTTGTTAATTCTGGTCCATCTTCTTCAGAATTCACATATGTTTGGAAACGAACAACTTGTACGATGTCATCTTCAATTGAAACGTATCTAAATATTTCACCATTATCTGTTTCAGATACCGATGTTGGATCGTCACCCATAACCTCTACCACTTCATCAAACGTTAAATTCACTTCGTCATTCATCGAGCGTTCTTTCGCAGTATCTAATACTTCTTGATAACCAGCTTCTAAGTCAGCTCTTTCTAATACTAAGTTTGGATCCCATTCTTCAGTTGGTTTGATGAATTCTGTGATTTCAGCTTCAGAGTAAGGGTTGTCTGCACTTGGTGTTAAATCTTCTTCACCTTCAGTTGCTTCTGTGTCTTCTGTAGACTCTTCTGAAGTTTCCTCAGTTGATTCAGTTTCTTCAGTTTCTTCAGAAGATTCTTCTGTCTCTTCTGTTGCTACCTCTTCAGTTTCTTCACTTGTCTCAGTAGTCTCACTTGCAAAGATTGTTGCTGGTACTAATGATAATACTAAACCTGCACTTAATGTCCCTAAAATTAATTTCTTCAATTGTTTTTTCATAATTAATCCTCCTTATAATCATAAATAAAAAGAAATAAAATATTTATGTTGTATATATCATAATCATTATTATTATTTTTTTCAAATGATATACCTCGAGCAAAAGACCTTATAACATATTGATATAAGCGCTTTAATCATTTCTTTACAAACCATTCATATATGTAACTTTATTGAAACAATGTAAAATATTGTTTATTAGTAAATTCAATATTTTTATAACATTCGATGTTTATTAGTTTATAAAACTATTTATATATAATATTTTGCATAAATCTTTTATATGCACTATTCTTTTTTCTGAAGATTATGTCACATTTTTTCGGAAGAATTCTTCAGAAAATGAATGAATATTACAAAAACAGCACTCTTAAAAAATAAGTGCTGTTTTATCATATTATCTAATTTCTAAACCATCTATATCTTTCAGAGCATCTGTAATGTTAGCCATTACTTTTTCGATATCTTCGTCTTTCAATGTTTCATTCGGGTTTTGGAAAGTCATATGATAAGCCAATGATTGCTTACCTTCTGGAATGTTCTCACCAACATAACGGTCAAATAACTCAATCGAAACTAAATACTGACCTCCATTTTCTGCAATTGTTGAATTTAATTCATGATGCAATAACGTATCGTCAACTAATAAAGCTAAGTCACGTGACGTTGATGGGTATTTAGCAATTGGAGTTTGAACTAAATCAGCTGTCGGATAAGCAACTAATTTATCTAATTCAATCTCAGCGAAGAATGTTCCTTGATTTAAATCAAATTCTTCAGTCACTAATGGATGAATTTGTCCCATAAATCCGATATCTTCACCCGCTAATGAAATGATAGCCGTTCTACCTGGATGCATCACATCGATCTCTGATGTCGGTTTAAATTCAATTTGTGAAGCAATTCGTAAGCTTTCAAAGTATGTTTCTAACATCCCTTTTAGTACGTAGAAATCATAATTCTTTTTACTTTCATACCATTGAGATCCTTTATATTCTCCAGAAAGTAGAATCGCTAATCGTTCTTCTTCTTTCGGTTGAACATGTGTACCTTGTCCGAAGAAAACACGTCCTGTTTCATAGAAAGCTAAATCTTTGTTTTGTCGTGCTTGGTTATATTGTGCGATTTCCATTAAAGCTGGGAACATACTTTGTCTTAGAACCGTACGTTCTTCACTCATTGGTAATTCTAACTCAACTAATGAATGATCGTCAGATTTTAATAAACTAGCATGTTCTTTAGATGTTAAGACATAAGTAATCGCTTGGTTTAAGCCTAAGCCTTCCGTTACAGTTCTTGTTTTACGAATTAATTGTTGTCTTTGAGTTAAACGTCCTGGTTGACTCGGTGTTGTTGGTAATGTTGTTGGAATATTATCATAACCATAGATACGAGCAATCTCTTCTAAGATATCCGCTTCAATTGAAATATCCCAACGTCTTGCTGGCACATCCACAATAAACTCTTCTTCATTAAACTCAACTTCAAAGCCTAAACGATCGATAATTTTAACGATGTCGTCTTTCGTTAAAGTTATACCTAATTTCTTCTCTGGAGAGTTATTGTGAACGCTAATTTTAACATTGTCCGTATTGAGTTGGTTAAACTCTTTAACACCATCAGCGATCTGTCCACCTGATAATTGAGCCATTAATAAAGCAGCTTGTTCGCCTGACTCATTTAATTTACTTACGTTGATTCCTCTTTCAAAGCGAGCACTTGATTCAGAACGTAAAGCAAATTTCTTAGATGACGAACGAACTCGTTGTGAATCAAATATAGCTGTCTCTAATAAGACATTCTTAGTATTGTTCGTCACTTCCGAATCTAAACCACCCATAACACCTGCTAAAGCAATAGGTTGGTCTCCTGATGCAATGACTGTATCCGTTGGTTCTAATGTTCTTTCAACACCGTCAAGAGTTGTTAAAGTATCTCCTTTAGCTGCTGACTTTACTTTAATTGTTTTTGACTCTAATTGATCAAAGTCAAATGCATGCATAGGCTGTCCATATAATAATAAGAAGTAATTTGTTGTATCAACAATATTATTTACCGGACGTATTCCAGCTTTCATTAAACGGAGTTGTACCCAAAGTGGGCTCGCTTTTACTTCGACGTCCTCAATTAAACGGATTTGGTACGCATTTGATAATTCTGGACTTTCAACTTCAATTTGAACTTGTCCCAATTTAGAATCTTTTGCAAAGTCTCGCTCTTCAATTAAATTAAATTGTGGTTTTTGATCATAAATTGCTCCCACTTCGTAAGCTGTTCCATACATACTTAAAGCATCAGCACGGTTAGGTGTAATATCTAATTCAATAATATCGTCATCTAATTTCATATATGACACAATGTCTTCGCCTACTGGGGCATCTTCAGGTAAGATAAAGATCCCTTTGGCATATTCTTTAGCAACAACACTGTCACTAAAGCCAAGCTCTTGTAAAGAACAAATCATACCATTTGAGTCCACACCGCGTAATGTACTTTCTAATATTTCCAGTCCGCCAGGCAATACTGCGCCTGGTAAGGCAACAATTACTTTTTGACCTTGTTTAATGTTTGGAGCTCCACAGACGATTTGACTTAAATCACTGCTACCTACATTAACTTGTGCCACATTTAAGTGATCACTATCTTGATGTGGCACAAGTTCTACAACCTCACCGACAACAATATTATTTAAACCTTTACCAATATTTTCAACGGATTCAACTTCAATTCCTGTTCTTGACATACGTTCAGCTAATTCTAAGCCTGTAATATCTGATAGGTCTAGGAAGTCACTTAACCATTCGAGTGAAATTAACATATTAGTTTTGACCTCCTTTAAATTGTTTTAAGAATCTTAAATCATTTTGATAGAAATGACGAATATCGTCGATGTTATATTTAAGCATTGCGACACGTTCAATTCCTAAACCAAACGCAAAACCGCTATATTTCTCAACTTCAATCCCAGACATTTCTAGAACGCGCGGGTGAACAATTCCAGCGCCTAAAATTTCAATCCAACCTGTTTGTTTACATACAGAACATCCTTCTCCACCACACTTAAAGCAGCTCACATCAACCTCTACTGATGGTTCTGTAAAGGGGAAGAAACTTGGACGAAGACGAATTTCACGTTCTTCACCAAATAATCTTTGAACTAATAATAATAATGTCCCTTTTAAATCAGCCAATGTGATATCTTCAGCAATCACTAAGCCTTCCACTTGTTGGAATTGGTGTGAATGCGTTGCATCATCACTATCACGACGGAACACTTTACCTGGACTGATCATTTTTAATGGGCCGTCTTCTTCAAAATTATGGACTTCCATTGTACGTGCTTGTACTGGTGACGTATGTGTACGTAAAAGTACTTCATCATCTACATAGAATGTATCTTGCATATCTCGCGCTGGATGATTCTTTGGTAAGTTCATACGTTCAAAGTTATAAGAGTCTAATTCCACTTCTGGACCTTCGACAACTTGATAACCCATCCCTAAAAAGAAATCTTCAATTTCTTCTAAAGTTTGCGTTAAGATATGTCGTGTGCCGTATGGTTGAGCATACCCTGGTAATGTCACATCAATCGTTTCATTTGCTAATTGCTGTTCTAACTCTTTCGCTTTAATGAGCGCTGTTTGTTTCTCAAAGGCTTCATTGAAGATTGAATGGAAATTTTGTATCGCTTTACCTAATTCTGGCTTTTCTTCATTAGATAAGTGGCGCATTTCTTTCGTATATTGAGTTAATTCACCTTTTTTTCCAGTAAATTTTACTCGAATTGATTGAAGTGCATTAGTTGAGTCACTCGCTTGAATTTCTTTAGCAGCATCTTGTGCTAAAGCTTCAATTGATGACTTTAATTGTTCAATAGTTGATGTCATGTTTTTCTCCTTTTTTAAATAAATACATAAAAAAGCACGCCCCAAAAAAGGGACGCGCTACCGTGGTACCACCCTAATTCTTAGTTAAAGAATAATTAACTAAGCTCTTACGCCGGTAACCTAGGCTTTAGGTATCTTTTTCAAATTCTAATAAGAATTCTTTACAGATCCACTCCGAAATTGAACGTAAGAAACCGGCTTATGTTATTTAGTTTCAGTCAATGCTAAATATCCCTGTCGATGGCGGTTCTTACTAGTTTCTTCTATATGTTTAATAATTCATTATCTTATTATAGTAACTCTTTATATTAAAGTCAAACTGATTAATTCATTTGATTTGGATTGTATGCTACGTCCATGGCTTTGACAGTATGACGATAAATGAAGCTAAATGCTCCGGTCGTTAATTCTGCAATACAACTGTGTTTATCCATTAAAGTAACAATCCAACTTTCAGCATATTTAGGCACGTCGCGTGTTGCTCCAGCCATATGCTTCAATATAATGTCGCATTCTAACTCAGATAACTCTGTAAGTTTTTTTGCGTTTTCTAATGCAATACGTGGATGTTCGAAATTATGACCTTTTCCTCCTACTTCATGCTTTGTTTCGCAATCGTAGAAAAATAAATCATGCAATAGTCCAGCTCTAGCAATAGCTTTTGTATTCAATTTTAGTCGTTTAGCCCAACGGTAACTACGGTAAGAAACCGATAATGAGTGTAATAAGCGGTTAGTTACTTGGTGATGCTTGTACATTTCTAATTTTTGAACCAACTCGTGATCTAATAAATCCTCAACGAGAGCTAAATATTCCGGATCTTTTTGCCATTTTAAAGTCAAATATATTCCTCCAAATATTGTGATTGCATTTATTATACAACAATAATTCAAATAAAGTATGAAGATAATATTAATATTACATAAAGTTCATGAAACATAACTGTAATAATTACATTTTAATATAATGGAATAATAAAATTCCAGTCGCTACACCTACATTTAACGACTCTGCATTGCCTAGCATGGGAATGAAGATTAATTGATCACTGATTGCTTGAATTTCTTCACTTACACCTTGCCCCTCATTACCTACTACAATCGCTACAGGCATTGTTTGATCTGTCTCTTTATAAGAGATGGCCTCTTTATTTAAGGCAGTAGTTAATACTTGTACTCCTATAGCTTTTAATTCTTCAATCGCTTGAGGTAAAGGCATTACAATGACAGGTAAATGCCATAAAGAACCTTGGGTTGAACGGACGACTTTCTCATTATAGATATCTACAGATCCTTCTCCGATAATTATCGCATCATAACCTGCCGCATCTGCGGTACGAATCATTGTTCCTAAATTACCAGGATCTTGCACCTTATCTACTAGTAAATAGCGTGCCCCTTTGACCAATTCAGATTGCTTTCCTGTCGCTTCAACTTCAGCAAAAACGCCTTGTGGTGTTTGAGTAGCGGATAGTTCTTTGGCGATATCACCATCAATCACTGTAATGGGTGCTTCTGATGAGAGGCTTAATGCCTGACTATTCTGTTGATAATAGTCTTCTGTCATAATCCACTGCTTTACTGGAACTTTCCATTCAATTGCTTCTAATGCTAAATGGGTACCTTCAATCAAGAAACTTTGACTTTTCTTACGCCCTTTGCTCGTAAGTAACTTCTTCCAAGCTTTAACTTGTGCGTTTTTCTTCGAGCGGATAATTTCTTTCTCTAACATTTTAACGTGTTAACTCATAGATTGCTTCAGCGTAAATTGCCGTCGCTCTGAATAAATCTTCTAAAGCAATAAATTCGTTTGCTTGGTGCATTGTATCAATTGAATCAGGGAATAAGGCACCATATGCAACTCCTCTAGGCATTAAGCGGGCGTATGTTCCTCCACCAATCGTTTGTTCAACACCTTTTTCACCTGTTTGTCTTTCATATACATCAAGAAGTGTTTGAACTAATGGATCATCACCTGGGACATAATGAGGTTCTTTTGAATCAGACATTGTCACTGTCGCATCATAGGCTAATAGATGCGTATTAATTTGTTCTTGAATTGTTTCTGGGTTTGTTCCTTTTGGAAAACGGAAGTTCGCGTCAATGTTAGCACCTTGTGCGTCATCAAAATCAATGATACCCACATTCATTGACACATCGCCCATGACTTCATGTGTGTAATTCACACCGATGTTACTTCCATCGAAGCCTTCAAATAATTCACGCGCTAATAATTGAATCGTATCTTGAGCTCCTTTTGAATCAAATGCATAGTTTTCTAAGAACTTCGCTAAATGAGTTCCAGCGTTCACACCTTTTTCAGGTGTCGAACCGTGGGCTGCTTTACCTACTAAGTCTAATGTTAATTGATCTCCTTCAATACTGCTGTCTCCAGATAAAGCATCATGCTCATCAATAAACTCTTGGAATGCTTTAGATAGGTTAGCAGCATCATTCGTTTGAATAATTGCTGTGGCATCTTGTGGTACCATATTCGCACGTAAGCCGGCTGTTAATTTAACTAAATGATTGTCTGCTTCGAGTGTTTCACCTAATTTTAAATCAAAGATGGCTGATACATTCCCTTTTTCACCATTAATGATTGGGAAAGTCGCATCTGGTGAGAAGCCTAAATCTGGCATTGGCGCATGTTGGAAGTAATAATCCATACATTGCCATCCACTTTCTTCATCTGTTCCAACAATTAAGTGAATGCGTTTGTTGAATTTTACACCTAGTTCTCGTAATAATTTTACTGCAAAGTAAGCTGCCACTGTTGGCCCTTTATCATCACTTGAACCACGAGCGTAAATACAATTATTAATAATCTCTGGTTTAAATGGATCCGTATCCCAACCAGTCCCTACAGGGACAACATCCACGTGTCCTAAAACACCTAAGAGCTCGTCTCCTTCGCCCACTTTCACGTGACCAGCCCAAGGTCCAAATTGTTCAGTTTCAAAACCGTCTTCTTTGGCCATCGCAAGAAACTCTTCTAAAGCACGTTTCGGACCTGGTCCCACAGGTGTTTCTTCTGTCGCTAAGTCATCTTCTCTGATTGATTCTACTTCCAGAATTCGAAATAAATCTTTAAGTAAGACGTCTTGACGTGATTCTACTTCTTGTAACCAATTTATATTTTTCATTATGAATAATGCTCCTTCACTAATTTCATTATTACTATTCTATCACTAATCTCTTGTTGCAAAAAGTTAAATAACTTATTCACAATGAACATTTTTTCATTCCATAATAAAAAGGCTAATGAATATAAGAATTGTTTTTTTAACATGCAATTCCTTATTCATTAACCTTGATAAACTACTCTAAGCCGTATGGAACTAATAGATCCATCTCCGCTTCTGTTAATTCTCGGTAGTCACCAAGAGCTAACTCGGGGTCAAGCTTTAAAGGGCCCATAGAAATACGGTGCAATTGGATAACTTCCTTGCCCACCGCTTCAAACATACGCTTTACTTGATGGAATTTACCTTCAGTAATCTCCACATGAATTAATGTTTGGGAAATTTCAGGGTGTACTTCAAGTATTTCTAAATTCGCTGACTGAGTAATAAAATCACCCAAATCAAGTCCTTTGTCAAACTTTTGAATATCTTCTTCTGTCACCACACCTTCAATTAAAGCTTCATAACGCTTCTTCACTTTTTTCTTGGGTGAAAGTAATTGATGTGCTAATTGTCCGTTATTCGTCAAAAGAAGGAAACCAGTTGTATCTATATCCAATCTTCCAACTGGAAAGAGTTGAGCATGGCCAAAGTCTAATTCAACCCAGTCAATCACCGTTTCATATTCTCTATCTTCTGTCGCGCTAATAATCCCATCTGGTTTATTTAACATGACATAGTAGTATTCTTGATATAAAACAGGCTCGTTCATGTATTGAATTGTATCAATTTCTGGATCCACATTGTGTCCCACTTTTTTGATTACTTTATCATTTACAGTTATTGAACCACTCACAATAATTTTTTTTACATCTTTTCGTGAGCCATATCCTGCATGACTTAATAATTTATCTAATCTCATTACATTAACCTCATTTTATCTTGAATATCTTTAAATCGATTACCAATTAAGACTGATAACATGTTCATAATACCGAGAACACTTCCATAAACAAGTACTGCCATAATGATGACAATGACGATTTTAAGGAAAGTAAATCCGCGTCCAACAGGACCGAATAGAAGGTTTAATGATTGATTCCACATAGCTGCTGAAACTGTCATTAATGCCGAAGCAATGAGTATCTTGATGATACTGCTATTCAATCTAGGGTAATTAAAGTCTAATTCACGACTCAACTTGATCCACATCAATACAGTTGAAACTAAGAAACCAATAGCCGTTGAAACTAACGCACCATGTGCTTCAAATAAAGCAACAAATGGGAATTGTAAAATTGCTTTAACTACAAGTCCAATTAATAGGAAACGTACCGCTAAGCGACGATAATTCATCGATTGTAAGATTGTCGAGAACACCGTATAAGCCCCTAGTACGATACTAGAAATTGAGGCTGTAATTAAAAGTCCTGGCCCTGCTTCTGATCCATTTGGATAGAATAAATAGTAAATATTATTAGCAATTGATGCCATTCCTAATGCTGCTGGAATCATGACGATACTGAATAATACCGTAATATGTTCAACTAATTCGCTCGTACCTGCAATATTTCTTTGTGCAAATTTCTTCGAAATAACGGGTACTAATGAAGAAGCTAACGCAACTGCTAATGAAATAATAATCATCACAAGTTTATCCACATCTAAACTTAGAACCCCATAGAGTTCTTCAATCTCAGTGAATAGTAAGGCTGACGTTGATTCTAATATTTGTCCGAAAGTATATGTATCAATTAACTGAGCGATAATAATTCCTGATCCTAATAAGATAAATGGAATACTATCGACAACCATAATTTTGATACTTTCTTTAAAGTCTAAGTTCACATTGTTTGCCGATTTAGCAATTAAGCGTTTAGCTACTGGTAAGCGTCTAATATATTCAAATATTAAATATAATAGTGCTCCTAGAGCTCCAATAAAGGCCGCAAATGTTGAGTGAACAACAGCTTGAGTTACTTCACCACTATAAATCATCATAATGGCGTAAGTAGCTGCTAATAAGTATCCAACACGAGCAAATTGTTCAATAATCTGAGAAATAGCGGTTGGTTTCATGTCATTAAATCCTTGGAAATAACCACGGAGTAAGCTCATTGCCGGAAGAATTAATAGTGCCGGTGATAATGAACGAATAACCATCGTCGCTCCTTCAACATTGGTTGTTGATGTATTTTCGGCTAATATTGGCGCGATTAAAAATAACAATCCGCCTGATAGCACCCCTGTTAACAACATAATAATTATACTGTTTTTGAAGAGCTTATCAGCTGTTTTGTACTCTTTTAAAGAGTGATAATAAGCCATTTGTTTTGCAATTGAACTTGGGAAACCAGCCGTCGCTATTGCCAGCATTAATGAATATGGCTTGTAACCCGCACTATATAGTACGTTGGCTTGCGTATATTCAGCTCCTAACCATGTTGCCCATGGAATGACATAAAGCGCTCCAATGACACGAGAGAGAACATTACCAATGGTTAGCCAAGAAGCACCACTTGTAATCCCTGACTTCTCGTCTTCTTCATCCGATTCCTCTTCGAGTCGTTCCTCAATGACCGTATCGTTTTGAGAGTAATACTCATTTAATACTTGATCCGTTAGAATGGGGTTTTCAATGATATCTGTATCTTGGCTAATTTTCTCACTTAATTGATCTAATTCTTCGTCAGTGAGGTCCTTATCTTTGAATTGTTCATCGATATCTGGTTCAGAGTCAGATTCACTGTTTACTTCCTCTTCTTCATCAAAGTCTGATGCAGTGATTTCGTCTTCAAATTCTAAAGATGTTTCTGATTGAGATTCGTCCTCATCCAAATCAGTGATATCCATCGCATCAGCTTCATCGAAATTCTCTTCGTCTTCGTCAGATGCATTATCTCCTGATTGATAGCTAGCTTCGATACCACTTTCTGCCGGATAAACTTCTTGATCTTCTTCATAAACTAAATCAGCTTCAATTGATTCTTCCTCATCTAAGTCGCTGTAATCTGGTGTCAGCTCCTCTTCTGTAACTAATTCTTCCGTATAATTATCTTGATTTAACCAATCGGTTTGATTCACTGATTCTTCGAATTCAAGATTATCTTTCGCATCTTGTTCTGCTTCTTCTTGTTTAACTTCAGATTCATCGGTTTCATCAGAAGAAGAGAATAAGTTTTTCACAGAACTGAAAAGTCCTGTCTCGCTCTTTTCTGATTCTTTAACTTCAAAATTGTCAGTTTCAATTGAATCCGAGTAATCCATACCTTCAACTTCGGAATGGTCTTCTGCCTTACGAGAGAAAAGATTTTTAAATACAGAATCTTTCCTTTCTTTCTCTTCTGACAATCTTTTTTCACTTTCTTGGAATTGATTATAATCTGTAATATCTTCCAACTCTGTTAGATCGTAGCGTTCTTCATATGTTGGTTTAAATACATCACCAAATAATTTTTTTCTCTCTTTTGGTTTTTGCTTTTCTTGTTGTTCCTTTTCCTTTTCCAACATTTCTTTTTCTCTATTTCGTTCACGCAAGGGCTTATAACGAAATTCATTCACAGTCGGTGTGCTAGATGATGGTTCAGCTTCAGATGTCCTTGCTTCATCTAAATCTTCATCTCTTTCGGGTCGATCTAGATTCTCTAATTCTTCCTTAGTCATTTCAGTTTGAGCAAAATAATCTCCATCGATTGGCTGTCGATTCGGCCGACGTAGGATATTCTTTTCTTCTTCGGTAAACTCTATGGTCTGAAATTCGTCTCTATTGTAAGGTTGTTGATTAGATAAATCATTCGAGTTATCTCGATCATTGTGCTGTTTACTCATAGCACTTCCTCCTTTAAACTAGTTTGCTACTATGTTCACCAAACGATTCGGTACAACAATTACTTTACGGATTGTTTTCCCTTTAATGGCTTCTTGTACAGACTCTTGACTTAAAGCCAATTCCTCAACTACTTCTTTATCTAGGTTAACATCAATATCTAATCTTGTAACTAATTTACCCATCACTTGAATAACAATTTCTACTTGGTCATCCACAGTTAATTCTTCAACAAACGTTGGCCATGCTTCTTCTGAAATACTTTCAGTATGACCTAGTTTTTCCCAAATCTCTTCTGCTAAGTGTGGTGCTAATGGTGCAAGTAATTTTATAAAACCTTCAGCAAATTGAATTGGTAAAACATCCGCATCTTTAGCTTCATTTA
Source organism: Ruoffia sp. FAM 20857 (assembly GCF_045528645.1). Classification (NCBI taxonomy): domain Bacteria; kingdom Bacillati; phylum Bacillota; class Bacilli; order Lactobacillales; family Aerococcaceae; genus Ruoffia; species Ruoffia sp. FAM 20857. The sequence continues at coordinate 12,885 of NZ_JBGQRB010000033.1, read as the reverse complement.
AGAAAATCATCATTTGTGAGATTGCTGTATTAAAATGTAATTGTTCATAATCTTCAGTCACTTTTTTAACTGTTTGGTGATAAACTTTTTCTAACTCTTTACTATCTGACTCTTTGACACTATCTGCCAATGCTAAAGTATCTTCGTTAATTAATAGACGCCATACACGATCTAAGAAACGACGGCTACCTTCTAATCCATTCTCGCTCCAAGCAATTGAAGCGTCTAATGGACCCATGAACATTTCGTAAACACGTAATGTATCTGCTCCATATTCATTCACTACATCATCTGGGTTAACAACATTCCCTTTTGATTTAGACATTTTTTCATTGTTTTCACCTAGAATCATACCTTGGTTAAATAATTTTTGGAATGGTTCTTTCGTTGGAACGACACCGATATCATAAAGGAATTTATGCCAGAAGCGAGCGTATAATAAATGAAGTACAGCGTGCTCAGCTCCACCAATATATAAATCAACATTCTCCCATTTTTCTAAAGCTTCTTGAGAAACCAATGCGTCTTCATTGTGAGGATCCATAAAGCGTAGGAAGTACCATGAACTACCTGCCCATTGTGGCATTGTATTTGTTTCACGACGGCCTTTCATTCCTGTTTCTGGATCTGTAACGTTAACCCACTCTTCAATGTTTGCTAATGGTGATTCTCCAGTTCCGCTTGGTTGAATTTTGTCTGTTACTGGTAAAGTAACTGGTAGCTGATTTTCAGGAACAGCTGTTGTTGTCCCATCTTCCCAATGAATCACTGGAATCGGTTCTCCCCAATAACGTTGACGAGAGAACACCCAATCACGTAAGCGATAATTGATTTGGCGTTCACCGAAATCATTCTCTTCTAACCAAGTATTCATCTTTTGAATTGCATCTTCTATGTTTAATCCATCTAAGAATTCAGAGTTGATGTGTGGTCCATCGCCATAATATGGCACTTCTTTTTCTGGCCCTTCAATCACTGGTACAATAGGTAGGTCATATTTAGTGGCGAATGCAAAATCACGTTCATCATGAGCTGCTGAACCCATAACCGCACCCGTACCATAGGAAGCAATCACGTAATCAGCAATCCAAATTGGAATTTCTTGTTTTGTTGCTGGGTTAATCACATATGACCCTGTAAATACACCTGTCTTGTCTTTATTTAATGATGTTCGTTCTAATTCACTCTTAGTTTCAACTTCACTAATATATGCACGGACTGCTTCTTCTTGGTCTGGAGTCATTAAGTCATTTACAATATCTAACTCCGGTGCTAATACAACATAAGAAGTCCCGAATAACGTATCAGGTCGCGTAGTATATGATTCGATGACTTTATCTGAATCTGCAACTTTGAATTTAATCATAGCACCTTCAGATTTACCAACCCAATGTTTTTGCATTTCTTTCACACTGTCTGGCCAGTTAACTTCATCTAAATCTTCTATTAATCTTTCAGCATATTCAGTAATTTTTAAAACCCATTGTTTCATTGGGCGTCTGTAAACAGGATGTCCCCCACGCTCAGAAACACCATCAATTACTTCTTCATTCGCTAATACAGTTCCTAATGCCGGACACCAGTTAACCATCACATCATCTTGATAAGCTAAACCTTTTTCAAATAATTTGGTGAAAATCCATTGTGTCCATTTATAATAATTTGGATCCGTTGTATTAATCTCGCGGTCCCAATCGTAACTAAAACCAAGTGATTTGATTTGACGTTTAAATGTTTGAATATTGTGTTCTGTAAAATCAGCCGGGTTATTCCCTGTATCTAAGGCATATTGCTCTGCTGGCAGACCAAAAGCATCCCATCCCATTGGATGTAGAACATCAAAACCTTGAGCACGCTTCATACGAGCAATCACATCAGTTGCTGTATACCCTTCTGGATGCCCTACGTGTAAGCCTTGTCCTGATGGATATGGGAACATATCTAACGCATAATATTTAGGATGATCGACACCACGATCCTTTGTTTTAAATGTTTCATTCTTGTCCCAATATTCTTGCCATTTCTTTTCAATGATACGATGTTGATAACTCATTTTCTTCCTCCAATAATCTATAAATTCTTTTTCATTATACAATATTTACAATAAAAAGTGAAAATTGCACTGTTTTAATCTATATTAAAATAAAATTCTCTCAAAAAATAAAAAACACCCTATATTATCTAGCATATTCACTAAATAATATAGGGCGAGTGACCGCGGTACCACCTATGTTTATGACAATAATGTCATCTTAAGTACCTTAACGCGGTCAACACGGCTTACTCTATCATTACTTTCAAGTAAGCACCTAATTAGACGAGTTCAACAAAGCGATTGACTTATTTTCACCAACCATAAGCTCTCTAAACAATGACTTTATTTACTATTTCTAAGTAAAGTTTTATATAAATTCTTTTTGAATTATATCAAACTAACTGTATTAGTTCAATCCAATTGTTTGTCCAATAAAGATTGTTGTTGAACCGTTATTCTTTTCAATTAATTCATTAACATTTAAGCCATTACGACGTGCAATACTATATAAAGTATCGCCAACAGCTACTGTATATGATGAATTCGTTGGAGCTTCAACTGTATCTTCTACGACTGTTTCTTCAACAACTGGCGCCGCTTCAGGTTCAACAATTGTTGTTGACGTATTGTCCTCTTCAACAACAGTTGGTTGTGATACTTCGTTAGCTTCTACTGTAGAAGCTGGTGTACTTGTTGTAGCACCTGAAACTTTTAGTACTTGTCCTGGATGAATTAAATTGCTTGATAAGCCGTTTAATGCTTTCAATTGATTTAATGACATACCATGGTTTACTGCGATACGGTATAGACCGTCGCTAGCCTTAACTAAGTATGAACCAGATGTATTAGTTGAACCACCATTGTTTGTAGGTTCAGTTGGTTTAGTATTTGTTGAATCTGTATTCGGTGACGTATTAGTTGAAGACTCAGTGTTTCCTTGAGTTGCTCCACTTACTTTTAATACTTGTCCTGGATGGATTAAGTTACTTGATAATCCATTTAATGATTTAAGTTGGTTCAACGTCATACCATGTTTACGAGCAATCGCGTATAAGCCATCGCCACGTTTAATTGTATATGAACCACCCACACTTGTAATTGCTTCAGTGTTTTCCGAAGTGTTATCTGAGTTTGTTGGTGGTGTACTTGGTTTTTCAACAATTGTTGAGTTACCAGGTAATTTAATGACTTGACCTGGATGAATTAAATTACTAGTTGTACCGTTCGCAGCTTTAAGGGCTTCAACTGTCGTTCCAAAACGACGTGCAATCCCCCAGAAACCATCTCCTGCTTTAACTGTATAAGTTCCTGCAATTGAACCTGCTTCGTTAGAACCTGTATTAGATTCTGGTGTAGAAGGAACGACGCTTACTGGTTTATCTGAACTTGCGAAATCATATTGTGTTAAATTATTTTCAGCAATGATACGGTTTAATTTGTCCCCGTAACGAGTATCAGTTGCGTAACGACCAGTTAAATGAGCCGTTGCATCTTGATACGAATTCGTATTGCTGTAACGTGCACCTGAATAGAAGTTATAACGCCAGTTATTGACATCATTATCCCCTGTTAATAACGACGCGTAGTCAGTTAAAGATTCACCATAATTATCGTAACGACGGAAAGCATCTTGAATTTGATAATACTCTCCAGATCCATCGTCTTCTAATGTATCTTTTACAACAGAGTTTCCGTTATATTCACCTTTAATACCAAATAAATTGTAGTTAGGTGCTTTTGATAAAGTACTATTACCCCATCCTGATTCTAATGCAGCTTGGGCAATCATTACTGATGCATACAAGTCATTTTCAGAAGCAATTTGTTTTGCGTAATCCGTAATTAATCCTAAAAAATCTGATTGGCTAACACGACTACTTGATTGTGCTTGTACAACAACAGCCTCATTCGCTGACACATGACTTAAGACAGCACCTGCAGCCATAAGCACTAATCCAGCATTGATATGTTTCATTGCCTTTTTAGCTTTATTTTGTTTTACTAATCTTGCCTTGGCTTTCATTATTTCATGTCTACTCTTCACTTAATTACCCTCCACTGTCAAACTATATAATAATATATTATAATCTTCATCTATTATAGCTAATTTAATTCATCAAAAGTTCACATTTCAAGTCTTTTATTTTAGTTTTAATATATGTAACATGAATGTAACAGAGGAGGAATATAAAATGTACAACGCTTTACAATACAGTCATCAACTCTTAAAACAACAGGTTCAAAAAAATCCCCAAGGATTATTCATCGATGCAACTCTTGGGAATGGCCATGACAGTGCCTTTTTACTATCGTTAAAGGATTTTACTGGTTCTCTTATTGGCTTCGATATTCAAGAAATAGCCATTCAAAATTCAAAAAAAAGAGTCGAATCATTAGATCATTTTACAAAAGCATCATATAAATTTATTTTAGATTCTCATGATAATGTTTCCGATTATATTGATGACAATCTTGTCCAAGGGGCTATTTTCAATTTAGGATATCTTCCAGGTGGCGATCATAATGTAACAACAGAGTTTCCGAGTACTTTTAAAGCGGTTCAGGATATATTGGATAATTTGGCTCTTTACGGACAAATTATCCTCGTTATATATTCTGGTCATGACAATGGTATGACTGAAAAAACAAAATTATTTGAAAAATTAGAAAAACTTCCGCAAGAAAAATATCAAGTATTGGCGTATCAATTTATCAATCAAATAAATCATCCCCCAATGCTCTTAATTATTGAAAGAATAAGATAAATTATTCTTTTTTTTTTACTTATTTTTTTATTTGAAATTTTGTAAACCCTTTTTTAAAAAATATAGATAATTTTATTTCCCTATCTATTTTTTCATAATAAATACTTTTTAGCATTAAAATTATGTGTTAAAATAATTACAAGTTTCATTATGCTACTTTCAATAAATTAGTAAAGGGGTTAAATTATGCATACAAATAAATTTTATGACTGGTTATTCCCAGGTATTTCTCTTGTCATGTTTGCAACGTTATTGGGCTCAATCTTAGCCCAGAGTGATTCAATGTCCGTTTTACAGTTAATTTCCTATTCTTCAGGGTTACTAGCTTACACCATGATGTTAACAGTCACATTCATGGGATCACGCCCACGATTTATAGAAAAATACTTTGGCATGCCTGAAATGTATGAAATTCACGCATTAATGGGTGTTGTTCTTTCGATTATGGGTGTTATCCATATTATTATCCAATGGAATGGCTTCCGTTGGATTACTAAGATGTCAACTGTTTCTCAAACGGGATTCCTCGCTGTCTTTTCATTAATTATTGTCATGTTTACAGGTATATTCTCACTTTCGGGTATATTCATTGATCGAATTCCACTATTACGAAAATGGAAAGAGTCAGTCCTTAATCGCGAATTGAGCTTATGGCTTCATAGACTTTCTATTGTAGCCATTGTTGCAATATATTTTCATTTATTCTTACTCCCATTTCTAAATGAAAATACACTATTTATGACACTTCTGACTATCTATACTGTTGCTATATAAGGTTATTATGTTATTTGGAAATTAAAATTATCTTTCGCACCAAAGTTTGAATTGAAAAGTATTAAACAAGGGACACCTTCATTATGGGTATTAGAATTTGAACCGGAAAATGGTTCGATTAAACCATACGTACCAGGAGATTATTTCTTTATTCGTTTCAAAAATGCTGACATCACAACTGAAGGACACCCTTTCTCAGCATCAAGTGCAATAACATCCGATTATTCGAATTCAATTGAGTTTATGATTAAAGAAGCTGGAGATTGGACTGGTTCTTTACAAAATGTCAATGTCGGAGATATCGCTACTCTAGAAGGTCCTTACGGAAATTTCTTCCCAGATGACGTACAAGAATCCGAAGATCCTTTTGTCTTATTAGCGGGAGGAATTGGTTTAACACCTAATTTAAGTATCTTACGCCACGAACATGAAAAGAACTCAAACCGTAGAATTCATCTAGTTTGGGGCTTAGCGATTGAAGAAGATATGTTTATGATTGAAGAACTTGAAACAATGAAAGCTGCAAATCCAAATTTCTCTTATGATATTATCTTTTCAAATGAAGAAGTTGAGGGCTTCCCTCATGGCTTTATCACGCATGAATATTTAGAAGAACTTGGTGTAAGTTCACTTTATCAATCTGCTAAATTCTTTGTCTGTGGACCACCACCCATGCTAAATGCTTCAAAAACTTTATTAGATAATCAAAATGTCCCTGATAATCATATTTATCTAGATGAATTTGGTTTCTAGTCACCTATTAATAGAAAGGAAAAGTATATGACTAATAAATTTTCTTTTATCATACAAGTTATATTTGTATCCATCCTTGTTTGGCTACTAACGACTTTATTGTTTACAAATGAATTTATTTTTAATAGCGGCGATGATGAGAGTGCTCAAGTTGACACAGCGGAAGTATCAGATGGTACTTTCACCGGATCTGCTGAAGGTCATAATGATCAGTTAACATTGGATGTAACAGTAGAGAATGGTGAAATAAGTCAAATTGATGTCACTGAACATAGTGAGACAGAAGGCATCTCGGATCCTGCTTTCGAACAAGTTCCAGAACAAATCATAGAATCAAATTCAACGGATGTTGAGATTGTCTCTGGAGCTACCTTTACTTCTGAAGCCATTATCAATGCTGTCAATAATGCCTTGGCAAAGGATTCTGGTGGAAGTTCTGAAGCTATAGCTCTCGAATACGTTTCTGATGGCACTTATACTGGAACTTCCGAAGGACACAATGGTCTTATGACCGTCGATGTCACAGTAGAAAATCAAGAAATTACAGATGTTAACGTCGTTTCTCATCTTGAAACGGAAGGCCTTTCTGATCCAGCCTTCGACCAAGTACCAGATCAAATTATCAATACGAATTCATTAGATGTAGAGACAGTTTCTGGTGCTACTTTCACATCTGAAGCTATTATCGAAGCTATAAACGACGCCCTATCTCAAAATTAACAAAAACCCCTTTAGAAAGCTTATTTGACAGCTTTACTAAAGGGGTTATTATATTATCTAGTTTAATTGTGATTGGATTAAATCAACCTTATCTAACTGTTCCCAAGGTAAATCTAAATCAGTTCGCCCAAAATGCCCATAAGCAGCTGTTCCTGCATAAATTGGACGTCTAAGATCTAACATTGAAATAATACCCGAAGGCGTTAAGTCAAATGTATCACGAATTATCTTAATGATGACATCATCAGAGTAACTACTTGTGCCAAAAGTATTTAATGAAATTGACGTCGGTTCACTTACCCCAATTGCATAAGCTAATTGAAGCTCAACTTTACTTGCAACTCCAGCTGCTACAAGATTTTTAGCAACATAACGTGCAGCATAACTGGCTGAACGATCGACTTTTGTAGCATCTTTTCCAGAGAAAGCCCCCCCACCGTGGTGAGCAGATCCTCCGTAAGTATCTACAATGATTTTACGACCCGTTAAACCAGAATCTCCAACGGGTCCACCTATTACGAATTTGCCTGTTGGGTTAATAAAGTAAGTCGTCTCTTCATCTAACCACTCTGTATTAACGACCGGTTTAATGACATGCTCAATAACATCTTCTCTTACTTGATCAAGTTCCACATCATTACTATGTTGAGTACTAATAACTAAATTATCAATCCGTTTAATCGTATTATCTTCATTAAACTCTACCGTCACTTGCGTTTTTCCATCTGGACCTAAATATGGTAAGATTTCTTCTTTTCTAACTTTTGCTAATTGTTGCGCTAATTTATGACTTAATGAGATAGGTAAAGGCATATATTCTTCTGTTTCGTTTGTTGCGAAACCGAACATAATCCCTTGATCTCCTGCTCCAATTAAACTTTGCTCTTTTTCATCTCGAGTTTCTAAAGCATCGTCTACTCCCATCGCAATATCAGGTGATTGTTCATCAAGTGATACTAAAACTGCGACATTATCAGCGTCGAAACCATACTTAAAGTTAACATAACCAATCTCAGCAATTTTCTTACGAACAATTTGTTGAATATCAACGTAAGCTGTTGTAGTAATTTCTCCAAAAACTAAAACCAATCCTGTATTAACTGCTGTCTCACAAGCAACACGTGCGTTAGGATCTTGAGCCAAAATCGCATCTAAAATCGCATCACTAATTTGGTCCGCAATCTTATCTGGATGTCCTTCAGTTACAGACTCTGATGTAAATAATTTTCTTTCTTTCATAATGTCTCCCCCACTATATTATTTGGTTACAAGGCATATTCACTCTAGTACAAGTGAACCCTATCGGGACTTTAGATTTGTAACGAATGCAATTATATCACACAACCATTGCCTTTCACACTATAAGTATAAGATTCTGAATAATTGATTAAATTGGTACCAATATTTTTCGCATAGATGCGAAATTAATGATAGAATGTATAAAGAAAATTCATCTTCACAATAGTGACTAAGAATGAAACACTCAATCGCTCAAGTCAATGAAGTAAAGATGATTTGATATTTATTCTCTATGTTTAGGAAAAGAATATCAGACAAATATGTAATAATAAAATAATGATAGCTAAGCTATCGAATTTTTTAGATGAAAGGTATAGTCAATGAAATTAATAACTCGTTTTTTACAAAATCCGTACGTTAAAATATTCGTTTCGCCCCTAGCATCCATACTATTTGGATTGATTCTAGGAGCTAGCCATACTGAATCCATTCGGTGGCTTCCAATGTTACTGTTGTTTCTAATTGTCGTGTTTGGTCAATTAATTGATCATTTCCTATATTTACGAATCGACAAACAAACACCAGAAGTAGCACCTAATGTCTTATTGTATGTACTTGAAGGTATATTGCTAATTAGTACCATTATCTTTATGTTTAACTCACACTGGATCATCAGTGTACTGCTCGTCTTTTATATTATATTCATTCATGTGCAGTATATGCCATTTAAGATGACAGGTACAATCTATCACTATTTATTATCAGTATTCTTTAATGGGTTCATGATGAATATCATCGCGTATAATTCACAAACATTTGCAGTAACACAAACATTTTTAATCAATACCATTCCAATTGTTTTTATGTTTATTGTTTTAAACTTAGAAGTATTTAATTTGAAGAGTATCATTATTAATTACAAACAAATAACCGTTTATCAACGGTTCCCAGTTATTAGTATAGTAGTTTGTGCCCTTGCATTATTAAGTGGGTTTTACTTCTCTCTACCATCTTCATCTTATTATATTGTTCAAATTCTATTTGTTTTACTAAGTGCCGTTACGATGTTACCTTTACTTGTTAAAACGCAACATGAAAAACAAACTCAGAACAAAATGAATTATATTCATGCAGTCACCTTAATATTCACATTATTATACAGTTTGAGTCAATTGTATTAAAAAAAGAACGAATGAAATGCTAAAAGTAAACTTTAGGCATTTTATTCGTTCTTTCTGTATTATAATTTATAAAGTGTTGTTGTCTTCTTTTTCACTTTCTTGACGACTTTCAGCCGCTTCATCAATTGTTTGATTTACACGAGCTTCAATTTCTTCTGATTCTTCATAAGCTTTAGTAGACTTATCACGAGCTTCTTCACGTTGCTCTTCACCTTCAGCAATTGCGTTTTGACGTAATTCTTCAGCTTTACGTGCAGCTTCTTCTTTTAATCGTTTTCCTTCATCTATAGCTTCTGTTAAGTTCTCATCTGCAGAAGTATGAACACTCTCACGAGTTTCACCTACTTGACGCTTTACATCTTCGACAGCTGAATCTGCTCGATCTTTGTAGTTTTCACGAATTTCATCAACATGACCACGACCAGACGCAACGGCTTGTTTAGCTTCACCTTCAACTTGTTGAGCGATCCCTTTTGCTTGAGTTTCGGCATCGTCAGTTGCTTTCCCAAACACTTCTTTAACTTTTCCAACAATTTCGTCTTTTTGACCTTCTAAGTTTTTCCATGTATCAGACATATCGTTACCTCCATTTAATTTGTTTATACTATTAATATAGCAAATTAAATGATTTTAAGCAATAATACCGCTTCCAAAAATTATAAGAAATGATATTGTTAATCATGTTGCTCCATTTATACTATAAAAATAACAACAATTCAAAAATAATAAAGGATTATATTAACTACAATTATATAAAATATCGTTGAAGTATCAAGAAATATTGTTGAATAATTATAAAAAATACTACGTCAGTAAATTGATAGTATTACATATTGTTATATAAAATTGCTTTTAGGATTTTACTTATTAATTTTCTAAAAAATATAGTTTTCAACAATAAATAGGATTGATAACATAAATTAAAATTGTCATCAACCCTATCTTTGTGTCTTCTAAAAGACGCAGATATTCGTTATATTTAAAGTCCCAACCAAAAAATAAGGAGAATATCTACTCATGAACCATTATATCCAAAAGAACTTTCCATTTTAAGACCAAAATATTACTATCGACACATACATTCAAAACACGTTCACATATCCAAGTATCACGAATAGCCAGATCGAAGGCATTAATAATAAAATTAAAGTGTTGAAACAAACCGCCTACGGCTATCGAAATTACAGCCATTTTAGAGACCGTAGTTTACTCATGACGCGATTATATGTCTCTCAGACAAATAAAAAAGATCAAGCAACAACTTATGCTGCTTGATCTTGATTAAAATGAGTCATCAACCCTATTTGACAAAGAGCCTATCATAAATACCAAGTAAACAAAAAAAGAACGCTAAGCGTTCTTTGAATAATTAAGCGGGTGACGAGAATCGAACTCGCGACAACAGCTTGGAAGGCTGTAGTTTTACCACTAAACTACACCCGCATAATATAACGGTCCGGACGGGATTTGAACCCGCGATCTCCTGCGTGACAGGCAGGCATGTTAACCCCTACACCACCGGACCAATGTATTTTAATTTTAAAATCAATAAGGAGGATAAGGGATTCGAACCCTTGCGCGCTTTTACACGCCTGACGGTTTTCAAGACCGTTCCCTTCAGCCGGACTTGGGTAATCCTCCGTTATGAAAGTAAAATTAATGATCCGTACGGGACTCGAACCCGTGTTACCGCCGTGAAAGGGCGGTGTCTTAACCGCTTGACCAACGGACCAACACAATATAAATATTAATTTTTAGCAATAATACGAATATAAAACTTACGGAGAAGGAGGGATTTGAACCCTCGCGCCGGCAAAACCGACCTACACCCTTAGCAGGGGCGCCTCTTCAGCCACTTGAGTACTTCCCCAAATCCAAAATTTTATAGTTTTAATATCACTAATGGGCCTGAGTGGATTCGAACCACCGACCTCACCCTTATCAGGGGTGCGCTCTAACCAACTGAGCTACAGGCCCGTATGAAATTAAAAGCGGGTGACGAGAATCGAACTCGCGACAACAGCTTGGAAGGCTGTAGTTTTACCACTAAACTACACCCGCATAATTAAATAAATAGTTAAGTTTAGTATTAAGTTAAAATTGCGGGGGTAGGATTCGAACCTACGACCTTCGGGTTATGAGCCCGACGAGATGCCAGCTTCTCCACCCCGCGATAATTTTAAAAGGAGGATAAGGGATTCGAACCCTTGCGCGCTTTTACACGCCTGACGGTTTTCAAGACCGTTCCCTTCAGCCGGACTTGGGTAATCCTCCATAAATTTAATTATTAATTTTTTAACGGTCTTCAATGGACCTTGTAGGACTCGAACCTACGACCGGACGGTTATGAGCCGTCTGCTCTAACCAACTGAGCTAAAGGTCCTATATAGCGGCGAAGGGGATCGAACCCATGACCTCCCGGGTATGAACCGGACGCTCTAGCCAGCTGAGCTACACCGCCTTTATAAAATATTAATGGAGAATAGCGGGATCGAACCGCTGACCTCCTGCGTGCAAGGCAGGCGCTCTCCCAGCTGAGCTAATCCCCCATAATATCAATCGGGAAGACAGGATTCGAACCTGCGACCCCTTGGTCCCAAACCAAGTGCTCTACCAAGCTGAGCTACTTCCCGAAATGAAACGCACCCTGTAGGAGTCGAACCTACAACCGCCTGATTCGTAGTCAGGTACTCTATCCAATTGAGCTAAGGGTGCTCTTTTTTATTATTTTAACACATAACTAAGTGTTATGCCGAGGGCCGGAATCGAACCGGCACGGTAGTCACCCACCGCAGGATTTTAAGTCCTGTGCGTCTGCCAGTTCCGCCACCCCGGCAATATGCCGAATTTACTTCTCTTGGCAAAGCGGAAAACGGGGTTCGAACCCGCGACCCCCACCTTGGCAAGGTGGTGCTCTACCACTGAGCTATTTCCGCGTTGATGCCGGCTAAAGGAGTTGAACCCTCGACCCTCTGATTACAAATCAGATGCTCTACCAACTGAGCTAAGCCGGCTTATTAAGTTAAATGCGGGTGAAGGGACTTGAACCCCCACGCCCGAAGGCGCTAGATCCTAAATCTAGTGCGTCTGCCAATTCCGCCACACCCGCGTTTGTCTCTTTATAAGAGAATGAGTCGTACAGGGATCGAACCTGTGACCCTCTGATTAAAAGTCAGATGCTCTACCAACTGAGCTAACGACTCTTGAGACATGGAGGATGACGGGATCGAACCGCCGACATCCTGCTTGTAAGGCAGACGCTCTCCCAGCTGAGCTAATCCTCCAAATATAAACAATGCATGGCAACGACCTACTCTCACAGGACCAAAGGTCCAACTACCATCGGCGCTAAGAAGCTTAACTGCTGTGTTCGGCATGGGAACAGGTGTATCCTTCTTGCTACCATCACCACACATTG
>NZ_JBGQRB010000032.1:0-26254 GCF_045528645.1 Ruoffia sp. FAM 20857 | reverse complement strand
AGCCAAGTGAATTCTCCTTTTAGTAATGTATGGTAACTTTATTATATAGGAATTCACTGGCTTTTGTGTACATACAAAAAAAGGTGTCAGTGAGATTTCTCTCACCAACACCAAAAATTCAAGAACCCTTTGTTTGATTAATCGCTTAACCCCCACAAAAGCTCTTTTTAGAGTAATTTGTGGGGTTTAATATTTTGTCTGTTAATTTAATTGGCTCAATGTTTTTGCAAGACGCTCAATAAATACATCTATCTCTATCGTATTAACATTTAAAGGGGGTAATAGCCTTAGGACATTGTGTTTAGAGCTTGTGACTAGCAAGCCATTGGTATAAGCTGATTGGATTACATCGGCTACGGGCACATCCAGTTCAAGTCCAAGCAAAAGCCCCCAACCTCGAATGTCCTTGATGATATTAGTTTGTGTTTGTAATAGCTTGAGCTGTTGCATTAAATAATCGTGTTTTAGCTGGACATTTGCTAGTAAATCTTTTTCTTGAATTTCTTCAACTATATATTTTCCAGCAGCTGTTGCTAAAGGATTACCGCCAAAAGTCGTTCCATGCGAACCAATGTCAAAATATTGAGCTATACTTTCTTTGGCTAAGATTGCACCAATTGGAAATCCACCGCCTAATCCTTTAGCTAATGTGATGATATCTGGTTTTAAATCCGTGTTTTGGTAAGCAAATAGGGTTCCGGTGCGGCCCATTCCTGTTTGGACTTCATCAATCATAATCAATACATTGTGTTCCTGTTGAATTTCCATAAGCGCCTTAATGAAATCAGGCGCGATGATATTAATACCACCTTCTCCTTGGATAATTTCTACCAAAATAGCACATGTATTCTGATTAATAGTTGACTTTAGGGCGGTCACATCATTAAACGGAACATATTTAAATCCCGTCAACATCGGGCCAATATTCTGGTGCATTTCGGGTTGTCCTGTTGCGCTTAAAGCCGCAAAGGTTCGTCCATGAAAAGAGTGTTTCATTGTAATAATTTCTGTGGCCGATTCTCCTTTAATTGCTTGTCCCCATTTTCTCGCTAGTTTTATCGCGCCTTCATTCGCTTCTGTGCCTGAATTAGCAAAGAAAGCTTTTTCTAAACTTGATAAGTTGACAAGTGCTTCAGCTAGTTCAATTGCGGGTTGATTCCAATATAAATTCGATGTATGAATTAGAGTTTTTGCTTGCTGATAAATTGCTTGCGCCAATCCTGAATCGGCATGACCTATTACATTCGTTGCAATCCCTGAAACAAAATCTAAAAATTCTTGCCCCTCAGCGTTGGTAATCCAAGCACCTTTACCGTGGGTGAACACTCTTTCACCACGCTGGTAAGTATTCATCAAAACTTGCTGCCCTCGCTTTGTCCATTCTGATTGCTCTGACATATTGTTCTCTCCTTTCGCTTAACTACGATAATCTGCATTTATTTTTATGTAATCTAAAGACATATCACAGGTCCATACTTTACTATTGCTAACTCCTAAACCTAAATCAATAATAATCGTCACACTCTGTTCACTCATTACAGCTAATGCTTGTGTTTCATCGAACGGTAAACCTACACCTTGCTTACACACTTGCACATAGCCTGCTTCGGACTCAAAAGCAATCGCAATTTTATCTGCTTGTAAGTACTCTGGCTGACTTTGCCCGATTGCGGAAATAATTCGCCCCCAATTAGCATCTTGACCATATAGCGCCGTTTTAACCAAATTGGAAGTTGCAACTCCCTTCGCAATCTTAAGTGCATCAGCATGAGTTTGAGCGCATTTAACGATAACTTCTACAAATTTCGTTGCACCTTCTCCATCTTTAGCCATTAAACGGGTCAGCTCTTGGCTGAGCTCTAATAAACCCCTGTAAAATCCAGCCAACGTCTCATCGTTCCAAGTAATCTTCACTTTACCGGTTGACGCTAGAAAAACTGTATCATTTGGACTTGTATCGCCATCTACCGTTAAACAGTTAAAACTGTCGCCTACAACATCTTTAAATACCCCTTGGTGTTCCACTTCCATTGTGCCAAAATCTAACTGGGCTTCCCCCGGTGGATGTTCAAGTCGTTCATATCCAGCAGTAGGTAACTCTTGATGATGGTTACTTTTCCATTCTCGAACATAGTTGGTCACCGTGCGATAGGAACCGGAAAAATTCAAGTCACATAATGCTTCAAAATAATTCAGTGCGGTACGTCTTTTTTTCTTGGGTAATCGAAAATCTTCTTCTAACCAAAGCGAAACGATGTCTCCCCACTTTTCATCGTACATCATGCCTCGTTTTATTTGTTTAATAGGTTTTGGCCATACAGGTTGATCGGCATATTTTTTAGCTGTGCGCCAATTGATTCGGAGCGTTTGGGCAATATCGTTAATCGATTTATCGTGATTATTTCTTAAATTTTTGATAGTATTAATATCGGTCATTGTTAGCATCCTTTTCTACCTCCAAGTAAAAGTGTCGGAACTTAAACTTTAGAGGATAATTGAATAGCTAACAAGGCCTTTTTTTGCCTGCAGAGTCATGTACAAATGTGCTGCAAACTTATGTACTTTTATTTTGCCATAAACAGATATAATTCAAAATATAGTAATCGTCCCTTTAAGGAGAAGAAAAACATCGAAAAAGGTTTTAATGAGAGTCATTTTAGTTTTCTAAATCAAATCCCGAAAGCAACAAATGAGTGGGGAAAAGAGGAGATAGTCAAACGACGTAATCAGTTAATTGACCAAGCATTAATGGTATGGCCAATGCCAGAGACAACTTATCAACCTATAGAATCTATTGAAGAATCTAACTTATACATTTATGATGGTGAAGAAACTTATACGGGCTACAGAATAAAAGGTTATATTTTTGTTGATGAGGATTATCAAGAAGTCACTACCTGGCGAGAGATGTTCATTCAAGTAATTAAACGACTAGCAAGAGTTAATCCCAATAAAATTATGGAGTTAGCAAGTAGTCGATTAAATAGTGGCTATACCACTTTATTTACAGATTACGAAGATACTAGGAGAACAGAGATTATACCAGGAATTTATCTTAAAACTTCAATCTCAAATTTTGGTAAAATGAATTGTCTACGTCAATTATTCGATTTGTTTGATATTGATTATAGCGAGTTGCAGTTAGATGCCCTTGCTCCTAAAGTAGAAAGTTAATACGAAGCAAGAGAGACTCCATCGCTTTTATAACAGTAAAGTGATGGGGTTTATTTTAATATATAATAATTAGATTACCGTACCAGATAGCGAATAGAATTTATTACCTATCGATGATACGGACATACGTATCATAAATGATGATAAAATTGAAAACAATTTACAGACAAATGTTAGCGAGACCTTTACGAATCTAGCTTTTTTGTCTTCCGGTTAGGAGCAGACAAGATAGTTGCCTGGAACACAAAATTAACGTCATGTTTAGTAACAAAACTAAACAGAAAAAGTGAAATGGATCGACATGAGGGGGGGTAACATGGCCTTTGATTATGAACTGGATTTCGCTCAGATAAACTTCCGGGACCAGCCTGAATTGTATCGAGTGGGCCGAGGAGAACAAGGGGTGCTTCTGGTAGAACCTTATAAAAGCGAGATACTACCACATTGGCGTTTTAAGACTCCAGAAATTGCTAAAGTATCTTCTGACAAAATCTACCAGCTGTTTTTGGATTACCAGGCAGCCGGTGATTTTGTGGGTATGGATATGAGTCGGAAGTTTCTTCAATTGGGCTACACTAGATCTAGACGTTACGCCAATTACAAAGGTGGTCGCAAATATGATGAAAATGGCGACATAAAAGAAAGAATAATAGACGAAGAAAAAGCAAAGTCAGCTACCATTTTTGAAGAGAAGTGGAAAATTGTGAGGGAAAATGAAGCGTATTTAAAGTTGAAGAAAGAACATCAGAAAAAGTACGGCTGAAAAGAAGACATTCCTAAGGAGCGAGTGGTATAATAGAGAAAATAATTCTATCAAAGGAGGGGTTATAGAACATGGTCAAGGCATTTGGCTTATTTTTTGAAGATAAACGTATTTGGCTTATTCTAGGAGGGAGCGTGCTCTTTTCTTTCATTTTAGCGATTGGTGTTATCTTGCTCGACACCAGAATGATAAATGTGGTGGACTATTTCCCAACTGTTTTTCTAACGAGCGTCAATCTGGCCAAATCAATCTTGAGCCTGCTAGCGGGTTCCCTTTTTTCAGTGGCAACCTTCACGTTTGGGACGATGTTATCGGTCATTTCGTTCTACTCATCTAATTTCAGTCCCCGGACTGTTGAGAATTTTCTCTTACAGAAAACATCTATGCAAACTTTGGGGATTTTTCTTGGTGGTTTTATTTATTGTCTTTCCTCTTTGTTTTTTATGCGCAATTCAGAAGATGAATATTTGGTTGTTTCGGCCTCCATTGCCTTATTGTACGCCCTTGCCTGCGTTTTTTATTTTACGAAGTTCGTTTATAATGTGGCAATATCCGTACAATTGAACCATCTTGTGACTAAATTGTACAAGGAGGCCGAGTCAGTTGCGGATGAAACGATTGAATACTTTCAAGAAATGCCTTTGTTGGATCATCTTCCTCAAATAGACACGCTACACATCTTCACAGTAAAGGCTAACGAGAGTGGTTATGTTGAATATATTAATTTTAATCGACTAGTTGAACTGAGCAAGGAATTCAAAGGCACCATAGTGCTACATCTAAGAATAGGAGAGTTTATTTCCGCAAATCAGCCGCTAGTCGATTTATACACTAACCGAAAAGTTAAAGATGAATCACAGCTCCAAGCGGCAATAAACCGCACCCTAACTTATGAAGAAAAACCTTCTTCTATGTACGATCCAAATTTTGCTCGAGCTAAATTGATTGAAGTAGCTCTGAGGGCGGTTTCGCCAGGCATAAATGATCCTAATACCGCCATTTATATCTTAAACTACAAGGCTTTGTTGGATTCAAAATTTGCCAGTATACCAGGAAGGTTTGTGGTGATGGGCGAAGACACTGATGAGACATTTTCTTCGGGAGGTAACGTGATTTATGATTTCAATAATTTTCCAAAAGACTTATATGAAAGTTATTGGCAATTAATTCACTATATGAAGCAAGATATTTCTGGAGTGGTGGCACTGTTTGACTCTTTGTTGACAGTTGCTTATTCTGCACATCCGAAGAAGCTAAACTATATTAAGGATTACAGTAATTATCTGTTTAATCTAACGAGTCCCAATTTTACGGAAAGACTAGATATTCAAAATATCGAGGAACGCCAACAACGTATTCTAGGGATTAACCATCCTGAGCTAGAGGAATGAGCTTGAAACTGAAAACTATCTGTGTTATTTTTCGCTGAAAGGTTTATAATATTCTCTTTAGTTCAAAACACAAAGAATGCCGGTTTAGTTCAGTTGGTAGAGCATCGCACTCGTAACGCGGGGGCCGTAGGTTCGATCCCTATAGCCGGTATCACATTAATTTAGAAAGTACATCAAGGTTTAACCCCTGAGATGTACTTTTTTTCTGGCTAATATTTCCCAAAACCAAACCGTCACACATCCGTCGGTAAACTTGCTGGAAAAGAAGGTGTCGCATTATAATGGAACATGCGTATCATAAGTAATGCTAAAAATTACAGCTAACCTAAAAGGCAAAGATACTTGATCAATGTATCCATCATCGAAGTGCAATTGTATATCGAATGTCTTAGTGTTTTTATCCTAGAGAATCACTTTTATGAAGGCTGGATAGAAATCTTTTAACTGAGTTTTACCTTTTCAACCGAAAATTATTCTTAAGTTCATATTGTAGTTGTAATATAAATTTAAAAAAGAGGTCCTAAATGCTAAATAAAATTAAAGTTAAATTAGCCCAATTCATGCAAGGGCGTTATGGGATAGATTATCTTTACGTTGCAGGTATTATCCTTTACTTTGTGCTTTCTATTGTCCAGATTTTTGCGCAAATCCGACTATTAAATATATTGTTATCTATTTTTATCATATGGATATTTTACCGTGTGTTTTCTAAAAATATATCATCACGAAGAGCAGAAAATCAAAAGTTTATGAAGTGGATAAGTAAGCTTCAAAGGAAAGTAAAGCCAATATGGCAAAGAATTCGTCATATGGGAACGCACCGTTACAGAAAATGTCCTGAATGCGGCGTTACTCTACGGTTACCTCTTAAGAGGGGAAGAAGGCAAGTAGTCTGTCCCAAGTGCCAGAATCGCTTTGAGGTAACGATTAGACTATAGTGTCACTTGTTAGATTGCCTATTTTAAACTGAAATTAAAAAACCCCATGATAGAAGTCTGCTAACATAGACCTTTATCATGGGGTTGAGTTTTACCGAAATACTTAGAAATGAGTTATTTAATGTGAATCGTGACTCTCTTCTTCGTGACCCTGTTCGAATAGATGAGTAAACTCAACATAAGCCTCTACAAATGAGCGACCAGCTTCTGTATCCTCTACATCGAATTCTTTACGTTCAAGTAAGCTACTAAAAACCTCTTCAACATGGGCTTTATTATCCTCTGTGATGTACCCAGCGTCTTCCAATGGTTGTAGTGATTCTTCAGCGATACTCTGGTCAGCTAATGCAATACCTTCTTCTGTAGGCTCATCTGATATTCCTGTATAAGGTGCCCCTTCACCAGCGCGGTGTAAGCGAACAAAGTTTTCGAATAGATAATCGTGAGCAAGTTGGTCAGTCTCTTCGTCATCTGATTTGTCCATAACACTCATAGATTTGTCGAAAGTTTCTTTTAATTCTGCTTCGCTTTCTGGAAGAACCCAGTACGATATGTGATTAAAGTCATTTTTTTCGATGGCTGTCTGAAGTGCATCGTAAGTAGGACCTGAGGGAGTGTCACAGTGTGCTTCCGCAGTAATAGGAGCAATTAAACTAAAACCGAGACCAGCAATAACTAATGGGATAAACATTTTTTTCTTTTGTAGCATTTCAATCCTTCTTTCTCTATTTGATAGCTTAATACTATCCAAAGAAAAGAAAATTACACTTGATGACAATCAAGTTTAAACAAAATCCCTGTGTAATAAAAAAGGACAAAGTCCTGTGATATACTCCCCCTAAAGTAGTTTGCTTTTAAAAGTGTCTACTTTAAGGGGGACATATCAGGATTATCCTGAGCGATCTATTATTGTGTTTTGATTTTTTTTATAAAAAATCTTTCAAATACTTTTCTCTTATTTCTGTATATTCATCTTCACTAACAATACCTAAGTCAAATAACTCTTTTGTTTTCTTCAGTTTTTCAAAAGCTTCATCTTCTTCGCTATTAGTAACTTGAGTGAAAGTTACATCTTTAATGATATCCTCTTGGACGATTGGTGCATAAGTCCCTTCATGCAAAGCTTTTTGTAATTTATTTCCCATAGGTCTTAAGGTAGCTAAAGTCAGTCCACCAGAAACAACTCCACCAACGACTGGAATGACCTTTGATACAGATTTTGCAAAGGAATTCTTAGTCACTTTTACGCCAAAATTAGCTAAAGTTTTTTTGATAATTGGATAATAAACAGTTTTTGTGAGTGCTTGTTGTGGGAGCTTCTTAACTGCTTGACCAGCTAGAGCTGATGAGAT
This sequence comes from Ruoffia sp. FAM 20857, assembly GCF_045528645.1. Classification (NCBI taxonomy): domain Bacteria; kingdom Bacillati; phylum Bacillota; class Bacilli; order Lactobacillales; family Aerococcaceae; genus Ruoffia; species Ruoffia sp. FAM 20857. The sequence goes on along the minus strand of NZ_JBGQRB010000032.1, from coordinate 18,636 downwards.
CCCTTTAACAGCTGTTCCAGCCCCACTGACTCCTAACATCACACCAAGAAAAACGATTAATGAGTTTTTCCCTTCTTCGGTTAGCTTATCATCATTGTACATATCAGGATAACCATATAAATACATCAGTTTTTGAGCTAAATTAATCGACATGCCGTAAAACTGTAGAATATCAGCAGGTATTGAAGCAACTACTGCGACACCTCCAGGCAGTCCTGAAACGAAGGATGCAGCAGATGATTTCATTGTCGTATCGTTAATGGCTTTTTTAGCTATGGAAGCAATTTGTTTCTCATCAATAATCTCAATGGGACCATTTTCAAGTATTTTTTCAATTTCTGGTTCCTCCTTGAATAATTGATATAGGAACTCTTTACGGTCTATTTTTAAGATGCGATTTGATAAGAGAGTAGTGACAAGTTCGTTTCCTCTGCTTATATCTTTGTTATCAATTTTATCTGACATGTCATCATTCCTTTTTGTTATTTGGTAATACAGGCAGGTGCTTATAATTGATGTTAAATTTATATTTAATAAATATATAATAAGTTATAAATTAAAGCGTGTCCATAGAATAATATAAATAGAGCACTTCAGGAATCCCCAGAGTGCTCTATTTGTGCATTCATTTATTTAAATTTTCGATGTATTCAAATCACCTATGGGTTGAGTGGCTCTCTGTTGATTTGATTCGCCAGCTCATTCAAAGGCTTTTTTAGCAATAAGAACAGCGATTATCTCGTTGATAAAAGTGGCTGCTGCAATTAATTGTACCTTGAATAATGGAGGCTGTTGTAGGGTCGAATAGAGCGATTTGTGAAGCTGCAATCCCAGTAAAGGCGAGTAAAAACCCTGAGTGGGGTAATAGTGTCAGACCAAGATGTTTCGCTACTGTATCGGGTAATTTTGTGACTTTCGCTCCAATATAAGCGCCGGAATATTTACCTAAAGCTCTTGATAAAATGAAAATAGCTGTAAAGGCTCCAGCTCCTAAACTTAATTGATAATCTAATGGAGCCCCGAAGTTTAGAATTACCATCATTAACGCTAAACCTAAGGTAGGATTTAAAAGGGTCATAATTTCATCCAATTTTTCTTCTGAGACGATATTAGCAATCGTTGCTGAAAGACCTAAGACCATGAGCATAAAGTTCATCACTGGACTACCAAATACAAGGTTATTGAATCTAAAGCCGCCATTGGAATTATGTATTGGTAACAGGGCCTTTCGATTTAAACTTTTTCACAATCGATAAGGCTAGTGCTGGGACGGTAGCTTAAGCAATTTCACCAAACACAAATCCCAAATTAAATTAGAACGCCAGTAAAGTAGAAAATAACTCCAAAAAATACTGCGACGACTAAGAAAGTAGTGAGTGATTGGAACAGAGTAGTTATAATTATATTCTTTCCTGATTTTTTCAGCTTCTTAAATACATGCTCCGTACCAATCATAATCATACTTCTAAAACATTTAATTAAGCTTGATAACAGTTTGCATTCATTAATACAACGTTCATAAGACCAAGCGCGTGAGGGCCTAAAACCAAACCATCTTGCTATTAGCTACCCATCCTAATATCGCTCGCTAGAAGTCTCAATTTAGCAACCAATTTACCAGGGATGAATGCTATTGTTGGTACTGTTAAATATCGAATAAACAAATTCAATATGATATGTCCTCTTTAATTATTCCATAAAACATAATTTTTAATATTTTTTCTAATTTAAGTTCGTGCTCTTGAATCAGTTGAGCGTAATTTTCGTCATCTTGTGTTTGAAAATAGTAATTAAATGATTCTTGAAACACTTTAAAATATTCCATCGCCTCATCAAAAATCACATAAATCCTTTAAATCTAAAGATTGAAGGATACTTTCGTAGAAATCATAATTAAATTGATCCAGCTTTGTTTTCCGTGCTCTGATTTCTTTCTTTAAGTGTAGGGGAGGATGAAAAACGGCGTTCGCAAATATATTACTAAATTTAGATTTTCGGTCAAAGAATTGTTGACGCAATGAAAAATATTTTTTAGTTGCTACTTCGATATTTTCAAAGGAAACTGACTCTTCATTAAGAAAAGTGATGAAGCTTTCGAAACATTCGGCCACACAGGCTAAATATAGATTATGTTTGTTCTTAAAATAATGATAGATAATTCCTTTGGAAAAATTACTTTCTTTAGATATTGCGTTAAGTGAGGCCTCACTATAACGATGAAGGCCAAACTCAGTAATAGCACTTTGGATAATTTATTGATTTTTTAAATTACTTTGCTTTGTTCTATTTAGTCGTGTCACCTCATTTCAATATTGACCGCGTGATCAACGAATCGTTTCTATCATATTTGACTATCTGGTCAAAAGACTGCTACTTAAGCTTTATTACGTAAAAAAGCCATCTGTACTGACACTCTTGATCCAGAATGGGATTTAAGGTTCAGCGACAGGTGACAAGTATTTTATATTCTATTAAGCAGAAGCAAGTTGTTCAGTATCATGAAGATACGGTTTAAATTGGGTTTCATACATCAGTATATACATACCCTCATTTTGTAGGAGTTGCTGGTGTGTGCCTCTTTAGACTTCTTGTCCATTGTCTAAGACGAGTATTTTATCCGCATTGATAAATGTTGACAGGTGGGGGGCAATGACAAGGCCCGTTTTATTCTTAATTAATGAGCTTAGAGCGTCTTGGATTAAGACTTCAGAGATTGAGTCAAGACTAGATGTTGCTTTGTCTAAGATGAGTATTTTTGGGTCTTTTAGAAATACCCTAGAATTGAAAGCCTTTGTTTCTCTCCACCAGATAATTTGATTCCACGATTACCGACTTTTGTGATATAACCGTCGGGAAGACTTGTGATAAAGTCAGGGTTATTGGCTTCTTTACAGGCTTGGATGATTTCCTCTTCAGTGGCGTCACTTTTAGCGTAAAGGAGATTTTCCCAGATGGATACGTTGAATAAGTAGGTTTCTTGAGTAACCATTCCGATATTTTGTCTTAGGAAGTGTAAATCTAAATCTTGAATATTGTAATCACCCAGTTTAATTTCTCCTCCAATGACGTCATAGAGTCTTGGAATCAGATTAAAAAGGGTCGATTTACCTGCACCAGAAGAGCCAACGATTGCGAGTATTTCACTTTCATTTACTTGGAAACTAATAACATGAAGGAAAGGTGAATCTTCTTTGTAGTAAAATGAGACATTGTTAAAGCTCAGATTAGCTTTTATTTAGCTTGATGTGAGAGCGTTTGGTTTGTTATGGATGTCAATGGGCATATCTAAGTAGTTACATATACGGTTGAATAAAGCTCGCGAGCGGATAAATTCGATATGTATGTCTATAAGTTGCATTAAAAGGCGACAAGGAAGGTAATATCACCAACGGTTAAACCTCGGAAATGATTAATCAGAAGCAAGATGCCCCCCAGCTAGTATATAAACATGGGCCTGCTTCGATGAAGGTTTGTGCAACCATTCTAAACTATCGACCGACGGTTGTTTCTTTAACTTTAACTTGTGTGAGTTGTTTAATTACTGTCTGATAGCGTTGATACTCAATTTCTTCTTTAGTGAACAGTTTAACCAGTTGTTGACCACTCACGCTGAGTGTTTCATTTAATATTTCATTCGCTTCATCGTTTAAATCATGAGATTCATTGGTTAGTGCCCAGCATTTTTTACCGACGATTTTAACAGGAAAGACAATTAGGGGAACGATTAACATACTGATTAAAGAGAGTATCCAGTTTCGTTGGATTATCGCAATAAAAGAAGAAGTTAAGACAGCTAAGTTGGATTCGGCTTGGGATAAAGTACCGGTGTCAAAATTTTGAACAGCACTGATGTCATTGGTCATTCGGGTAATAATTTCACCTTGTTTACCAGAGGCATAAAAGCCTTGCGATAGTTTTTGAAGGTGGCCGAACATTTGATTACACATGTCTTTACCGATGTTTTGAGATAGACAAGCGCCGAGGAAACTTTAGGTGAAACCGATTAAACCGGTTAAAAGTAGGACGATGAATGATGCGCCAATCAGGGTGATTAACTGGTTAAAGTCACCACCGATGAATCGACCATCGAAGATACGACCGGTTAAAATTGCAGGTAACATACCGAGTAATCCGGCTACTAGGATGATACCATCATGAGGAAAACTAGAAGTGTGAAGGGTTTTAGGTATAAGTATATTCTTTTAGGTATTTGTAAGGTGATTGTAGGTGGTTGTTCATTTTGTTGAGTTATGACCTTACGATGATGGACTTTTAGATGGTTAAAGGGTTCAATGATTTCTTCAAGGTAGTAATCAGGTTTCATAGACTCACTCTTTCTTATATAGTTAAGGCATATAAGTAATTAACTTATGTTAACCATTAAAAACGTTATTATCTTTTGTCATTCATATGGAGACTTAATGGATATTATATTTTAAATGAGAGTTATTTGTAATTTATAATTTTTATATAATAAAAGTGTTGACAATTTTAATGAAGACGCATAATATATAAATCAATAGATGAATAAGTGACTGTGATGAAGAGAAGAGTAACTTAACGACTTAACAAGTACAGAGAGCCTGGTTTGGTGAAAAAGGGTGGTTTAAGCGTGAGTGAAGATGAGCTCGGAGCAGTTTAAGAGGTTAACGCTTCTTAGACGGGCACACCCGATACAGTGTGCAGTATTTATTGATACTGAATGAGCTATTATTTATGAAGATAATAGAAAATTGGGTGGTAACACGACTCTTCGTCCCTTTTGTTAGAGATATCTCTGACAAGAGGGGCTTTTTTTATTCAAAAAAGTTGTAAGGTCTAGAATAAATAATAGTTTAAGGGAGAGAATAAAATGAAAAATATCAAACGTGTATTCGGATTCGTATTAAGTATCTTATTAATAAGTGGGCAATGGTTTTTACCAGTAGCTTCAGCGGAAGAAACAAAAGAGTTTGAAGGTGAAACGGTCATCGTCGGTGTTGTGAGTGATACAGGGCTGGAGCTGTGGGAATATGTAGCAGAGAAAGCTTTGGAAGAAGAAGGAATTACGTTAGAGTTGGTTCTGTTTAATGATTACAATCAACCCAACGTAGCATTGCAAAATGGCTCACTTGATATGAGTGGTTTCCAAGGACATCCGTTTATTAAATCATGGAATGAAGATAATGATGGATCGGTCTATGCGATTGCCAATACACTCTTAATGCCCTTAGGCTTATATTCTGAGAAACATGCCACTCCGGACGATATTCCAGAAGGCGGAAGCATTGCTTTACCAAACGATCCTTCAACTTTAGGCCGCTCGTTATTAGCTTTAGAGATTGCTGGTTTAATTGAAGTTGATGATGAAGTTGGAATTTACGCGGATGAGGAAGATATTACCGCGAACCCTAAGAATTTAGAAATGGTGCTTGTTGAACCAAACTTTGCGGCACTATCTTTACCAGATGTGGATGCAGCTTTAATTAATACAAATTTTGCCAATGATGTTGGTTTATCAATTAATGACGCGATCTTCAATGATGCAGAAGATGTGGATAAAGTTAATCCAATGTACATCAATACCATTACAACTTTAGAAGAGAATAAAGATAACCCATTATATTTAAAAATCGCAGAAATTTACCAAACAGATGATGTTGAAGAGAAAATACATGAAGTATATAACGGTGAGACATATCCAATGTTCGATGTGCCCTTACCAGAAGTAGAAAACTAAGAACTAGAATATATAGAAGAGAAGGGGATTAATATGACAAAACAACACGAAACAGCAATTTTAGCAGGCGGATGCTTCTGGTGTATGATTCAACCATTCGATCAATGGGATGGCATTCATTCAGTAACTTCAGGTTATACAGGCGGGCATGTTGTAAATCCAACATATGAAGCTGTTAAAAGTGGAGAAACGGGACACACTGAAGCAGTTCAAATTGAGTTTGATCCAAGTATCATTTCTTATGAGAAAATCTTAGATATTTATTGGAATATTAGTGACCCAACTGATGCGGGTGGACAGTTTATTGACCGTGGTTCATCCTATCGACCTGGTATCTTCTACTTAACAGAAGAACAAAAATTAAAGGCAGAAGCGTCTAAAGAGGCATTAGAACAAAGCGGCGCTTATGATAAACCAATCGTTACAGAAATCACACCCGCAGATGTGTTCTATGAAGCAGAAGAATATCACCAAGATTTCTATAAAAAAGACCCAGAACATTATAAAGCTTACCGAGCTGAGTCTGGTCGAGATAAAGCTAAGACAGCTTAACGAAATAAAGGCAAAAAATGTCAGTGCATTGGTTATTTTTCCAACACACTGACATTTTTTTATGACTTATTTTGCACGTTTAACTTCAATACGGTATCCGTCTGGATCTGTTACGAAGAAGTAAGATGGTGTGCCACCTGTTAGACCTCTTAGGTCACCTGTTTCATAAGCTGAAGCTTTACACACTTCATGCATTTTTTCTAAATCACTAACAGTCACCCCTAAATGACTAAATCCATCTCCCACATTATATGGCTCAGCATCATAATTGTAAGTTAATTCAATTTGTACTGATGAACCAGGTGAGTTTAAGTAGATTAAATCAAACTTATTCTCTGGGAATTCTCTACGACTTGCCACCTCAAAGTCGAATAAATTCGTATAAAAGTCTAAGGTAGCATCAATGTCTCTCACGCGTAAGCAAATTTCAACGAGTTCTTGATTCAAAAAAATCATCCTCCTAAAGTTTCTTAGCTTCATTCTAACATGAATCGGTTTGATAAGCATTTGAATCGCTTTTGAAGAAGGGTATTAAGCGGAACTTGAGCCAAATGGATGTGCGGTATGGCACAAGACGACCCAACTCAAGCCAGTGCACACAAAAATAGCGAGGCATTCAGGCCTCGCTATTTTTCTATTTACTTCGCATTAGATCCTTCTAAAACTAAGACGGTATCCTGATCAAGAATAGTTGTATCCCCATTTGGAACAATCAACTCATTATCGCCTCTTAAGACTAGGACGATCAAGGAGTCACGTTCTAAGCGAATATTTTTAATATGTTTATTAACCCAATTGTGGTGGCTGTTGATTCGAAATTCTAGTAAGTCCGTTCCGACCACATCGAAGTAAGAACGTCCAGCTAAGACAATCACATCGCCAACTTTAAGTTGCACATCGCCGTTCGGGACAATCGTTTCGCCGTGACGAAGGACTTTTGCGATAATAAAATCAAAAGCCAGTGTGATATCTCGAATATAAGTATTCACTAAGTCACTGTCTGCTTTTATCTTAGTAGCTAAAAAGCCGACGTCACTCTTATCTTGTAACGAGTTGAAGTTACGTAAAGACGCATCTTCAGGATCAACCATATCCATTTTCTTAGATAAGGTTGGTAAATAACCTCCTTGAATGAGAGATGATAACAGACAAATATCAAAGACAATATGATAGAGGTCGTTCAAGAATGGTGTGTCAGAATTGACCACACTAATGGCGAACGCAATTGCCGCAGCTCCTCGTAGTCCGGCAAAGGCAATAACAGGCAGTTGGTTTTTATTCAACTTAAAGGGCGCCATTAAACCATAAACCGAGGCAGGACGCGAAATAAATGTCATAAATAACATAATCACTAAGGCAATCGGCAACATCGCAATAATCGAACTTGGATCAGATAAAAGACCAAGTAAGAAGAATAGTCCAATTTGCGCTAAGTTTGTAAAGCTATCAAAGAAGAAGACAACTTCACGCTTACCAACGAATTCTTTATTACCAATATAAATACCAAAGATATAAACCGCTAAGTAGCCGTTACCACCAATTTGGTTTGTAAATTCATAAGTGAATAAAGCAGCGGCAGCTAACAGAATGACTTCCATATTTTCTCGAGTATTTAAGTAGTCGAGAATACGGATGAATACCCACCCTAAAGCAAAGCCGAGTAATAAACCAATCCCAACTTGTAAGATAATTAAGACAGGAACATTGACGTTTTTTCCTTGAAGTAGCGTCGAGAATAGTACGACCATCGTATAAGCCGTCGGGTCATTCGATCCTGATTCTAACTCTAGTAATGAGTCTGTATTGTATCTTAATTTTAAGCGTCGAGAGACGAGAACGTCCGATACACTGGCATAATCGGTCGAACCAATAATGGAACCGAGTAACATAGCCTCAAGTAAAGAAAAATCAAAGACTAAATAAACGAAGAGTCCGGTGATCAATGCAGTTAGAACCGTTCCGAGGAAACTTAAAGTAATAGCTTCTTTTGCAACTGGCTTTGACATCTTCCATTTTGTACCAAATCCTCCGTAGAAAATAATGAACATCAGAGCTATGGAAGATACTTGATTGGAAAAATTATAATTCGTAAAATCTGCGCCAAAAAAATTAAAGGAAACACCTAAGAGCATGAACAGAAGTAATTGTGGTATCTTTAAATCACTTGAAATGCGCATAGCAATCAAGGCCAAGATAAGCACAAGTGAAATGATTAATATATAAATTGTAATCTCTCCTTATTATTATTGCTTAAGACTATTATAGCACAGTTAGGTAGAGACCTTAGTGAAATTACCTATAAAATTAGCGGGAATAGTTTCTAAGCGAATACTTGGGAAAAGCTCAGTAAAAGTAGTATGATGAAGCTACGAATAAACTATATAAGGAGTGTTACGATGACGTCATATGAATTACCAAAAGTGTGGAAATGGGAAGACGAAAATTCTGATTTAGGGGGTAATCGCCCAACAGCAGGGAGTCGTTTCGAACAAACATTGCCTGTAGGAGAAGCGCCATTCCAACTCTATTCACTAGGAACACCAAATGGTATTAAAGCAACCATTATGTTTGAAGAATTAAAAGAATTAGGTGTGGATGTTGATTATGATGTGTATTTAATAAATATCGGCGACGGGGACCAATTTGGTTCGGATTTTGTAGAGATTAATCCAAACTCTAAGATTCCAGCCTTGGTTGATCAAAGCCAAGAGCCACGATTAGAAATCTTTGAATCGGGTTCAATTTTACTTTATTTAGCTGAGAAATTTAATAAATTAATTCCAACAGATATCCATGGTCGCACTGAGACGATGAACTGGTTATTCTGGCAAATTGGTGCAGGACCTTATGTTGGTGGAGGCTTTGGACACTTCTTTGCCTATGCACCAGAACCAATGAAATACCCAATCGACCGCTTCACAATGGAAACAAAGCGCCAATTAGATTTATTAGATAAGACTTTAGGGAAACGTCCATATATTGCAGGAGACGAATATACCATTGCGGATATCGTAAACTGGTCATGGTATGGTCGTCTTGCTCTAGGGGATTTATACAAAGGTTCAGCAGAATTCTTAGATATCCAATCATATCCAAAGGTATTAGAATGGGCTCGCCGCATTGCAGAGCGTCCAGCTGTGAAGAAAGGTTTAGAAGTCGAATACAAACCAATCAAAGACTAAGTTAATAAGTAATTAGTTGCTCTTTCTGAAGTACAAGCTTTGGCTTCTTTAGAAGGAGCTTTTTGCAACAAAAATATGCATAAGGAGAATGTGATATGGAAGAGACGCATAGTTTTGGACCAGTCGTCAATCAAGCAACGCGCATCCTCATTTTGGGTAGCCACCCGGGTGTGCCGTCTTTACGAAAGCAGCAATACTACGGTAACGCCGGGAATGCCTTTTGGCGGGTTGTTTTTAACGCCTTAGAAGTTCCAGACCCAGTTGATTACCAAGAACGCTTAGAAACCTTACAAGCCCACGACATCGGTCTTTGGGATGTGTATGTGACGGCGCAAAGAGAGGGGAGTTTAGATCATAAGATAAAGAATCCGACCTTAAATGATTTTGAAACCGTGTTAAAGGGTATACCAATCAAACTCATTATTGCGAATGGGAAAACAGCCTATAAAGAAATTATTAAACAACCAGTCTTTCAATCCTATGACGTTGTCAGCGCCTTATCTACAAGTGGTTTGAATAACGGCCGTGAGAAAGAACGCATGGAACAATGGACTCAAGCCATTCGCTCAGTGTTAAATTAAGTAAAAGTCTTTAAGGATGTTTTTTAAAGGCGATGTGTTATACTAACGCAACCTACCTGGTGAAGAGTCATTATAGAAAAGAGGTCATAAAGATGAGCAAGAAAATATTTTTTATTAATGGTTTCGGAGGCGGTCGAGAAGATTCATTGGAGTTACGAGATTCATTGGAAGAAAAAGGCTATGAATTTACTTATCTAGATTTACCGGGACAGTTCGGTGCGAAAGATGTCACGATTGATGATTTTGAAGAGTTACTAGCTTATTTTGAAGGGTATTTTCCAGATGAAGAGATCATCTTGATGGGGCATTCTATCGGGGCCGAAATCGCTGCTTACTTATCTACCCGCCTAACACAAATTGAACGAGTGATTATGTTGGATGGGGGAATCTTGACGAATGAAGATGTTGGTAAAACGCTGGCTGAATCTATGGAAGAAACTAAAGAAGTACTAAGTCAAATAGGTGGCGACGAGTTATCTGAGGAAGGCTTGTTGGAACTAATGAAATTAAATGATGCGATGAAATTAACGATTATCCGACCGGATTACAAAACTCCGACCTTATTGCTCTTAAGTGATTTCAAAGAGGAGTTACCGATTAAAATGCAAAGACTGGAAGAGAGACAAAACCCTTATGTCGATTATAAAGTTATACAAAAAGCTAGCCACAATCTCTATGCAGATCAACCTGACCTGACGGTCAAATTGATTGCTGAATGGCTAGCAAATGCGCGTATTTAATTGGAGTATGCGGAAGGATTTAATAATGGGGCCACGTTGATTGAAATGGCACCACTCCCGCCATGAGTTCCTAGAACGGGCGTAATAAAGCCAATTCGAATGGGTAAATCAGGGTAAGCGGATTGAATGCGGTCGCGCATGACTTGGGCATCTTCTTCAGCCCCAGTATGGCCAACCGCGACATATGCGTGTTTTGGATATTGTTGAATGTGTGTATCCGCAATCTCAAACAAGCGGTCATGAGCCTTTTTCTTCGTCCGGATTTTTTCCGGAACATATACTTGCCCATCGTGTTCTGCACCCATTGTAATGATGGGCTTAATATTGAGGGCATTGCCAAGAAACCCACTTAATGAGCTAACGCGACCACCTTTCACTAAGTTATCCAGTTTTGCTGGAGTGAAGTAAAAGGCTGATTGTTCAAGCAAATGCTTGATACGAGTAACAATGTCATTTGGTTCAAATTGACGTTGAATGAGTTCAACTAAATTAAGTACCATCGCCTCCATCACAAAAGAAGTCAACTGTGCGTCAATTAAATGAATGTCTAATTGATCGCTGAATTCTCTGGAAGTCGTTTGAATTGATTGAAAGGTTCCACTTATTTTCTCAGAGAGTAAAACACCAAAGACCGTGTCATAACCATCTTGAACGAGTTGCTCAAATAAATCATAAATTTGTTTCGTATCGGGTTGAGAAGTTTTGGGCAGGTTTTTCTCAGTGTCCATTCTATCGTAAAAATCTTTCGTTAAAGACTCATCGGGCGAGTCAATATACACAGTCCCATCTTCAAATATGGTACTAAGATATATTTGGTAAATATTCGAGAGCGTCGCTGTTTCTTCAGTTAAGCCTGCAGTACTATCCACAATAATGGCAGCTTTCATTCTCCTCATCCTTTCTTAAATATAATATTATAATGAATTAATATCATCCTTTAATTAATCTTAAGTATATAGTGAATAAAAGCCAAATGAAAGGCCTCAGACAGCAAAAAACAGTTCGCGTTGGACAGGCGAACTGCTTTTTCTGTTTGAATTTTTAGAATTCTAAAGCAAGTAAATCATCTAGAGTTGTTTCTTCGCCTTCGGCTTCGTTATAACCGTCAACGTCAAAGCCAGCTAAGTTTAAATATTCTTTCATAAAGATACTGTAACCAGTTTTGTCCGAAGTGAAATTATCTTCATTAATCGTGTGAATTAATGTTTCAGCTTCTTTTTGAACTTCTGGATCTAACTCCCAACTATCTGGACGTAAGCGTCCTTTGTCATCATACTCTGCATTGTTACCATATAACAAATCACGGTAAATACGGTCTTGGTGCATAATTGGCGTTTCATGCGTTCCGTTATCAGCCATGATGCGATAAAGCCCCATGCAATACACTGGGAAGAATGGTATCACAGAACTGGCTTTGGTTGTTACAGCCGTCGCAACTACAATCGTCGCTTTTCCATTAATATCAGTTAATAATTCATTAATATTATCTGCTTTGACTTCACAGTCTGCTTTCGCTTGACCTAACGTTCCGTCACCATAGTAAGGACGGTTTAGATCAGAACCTAAGTATGAGTAATTTACTGTTAAAACATCTTCTTCTAGGACACCTGCTTCTTTTAAAGCTTCCATCCATAATTGCCAATCTTCGCCCCCCATCACTTTGACTGTGTCGGCAATCTCTTCTTCTGTCGCAGGTTCTAAGATGTGCTCAAAGAACTCTTGTTTTTGAATATTTACATTCGGTCCGACAACTGTTTGATCAATCGATTTAATCACTGAATTAAAGCGTTCGCCGGTATCAGGATCTGTGCGGACACTTGACGCAAGACTGTATACAACCAGATCAACTTTACCCCCAAATTCTTCTTTGATGTATTTAATAACATCTTGCTTCGTTTCGTGACTGAAAGCATCTTGGACGAAGTTTTTCGCGATTAAATCTTCTGCTTCTGCAGCTTGTTTAAAGTAGATATTGTTATACCAACCTGCTGTCCCTAAGTTTTTTTCTGATTTAGGACCTTTTTCAAATGATACACCAATCGTATCCGCATTCGCACCGAAAGCAAGACTGATTCGAGTGGCTAAGCCGTAACTTGAAGACGCACCAATGATTAAGACTTTTTTAGGGCCTTCATAAGCGCCTTGTTCTTTAACAAAGTCAATTTGATTATTCACTTCTTGCTTACACCCAATTGGGTTAACACCAAATGACACATTTCCACGCATTTTATGTTCGAATTTGATAGTAATGACCTCCAATGATTAATTAAGTATCTCTAATATACTAAAATTTCACCTAATTTGATAGTTATAACCGAACTGTGGCGAATTATTTTAAAGGAATGTTAGGATTTGAATTTGGACAATGAGTTCATTGGTCCGATATGGTAATATAATGTTAAATAGATGAAGAGGTGAAGGAATTGACGACATTAAATGACATTGCGAAGCGTGCGGGTGTGGCAAAAAGCACGGTATCCCGGTATTTAAATAATGGATCTGTGAGTGATAAGACACGTGAAAAAATCCAAGCAATCATCGAAGAAACAGGTTATGTGCCGAATCAATTTGCCCAAAGTTTAAAAGCCCAGCACTCAAATATGATTGGTGTGGTTCTGCCAAGATTCGATTCCCCATCGACAAATCAAGTGTTAAAAGGGATCGATGACGTTGCGCATGAAAAAGGCTATCAGTTAATGTTAACCAATTCCAACTTGAGTATTGAACGTGAGAAAGAGAATATCTCTTTATTAAAAAGACAAAAAGTCGGCGGCATCATTCTCATCGCGAGTAAGATGGATGAGGACTTAAAGAAACAAGTAACTCAATTAAGCATTCCCACCCTCATTTTAGGCCAAAAAATTGAGGGTGTTCCAAGTCTTGTCCATCAAGATTATGAAGCGGGCAGATTGATTGCTGAACATGCCTTGGAATTAGGGCATACAAAAATATTATACGTCGGCGTCACAGAAGAGGACAATGCGGTGGGGGTTTTGAGACGAAATGGGTTTATGGATACAGTAAAAGAAGCAGGTTTTGAAGCAGCATTCCATGAGACGAGTTTCTCAAGAAAAGAAGCTTATCAACAAGCTTTAGACTATTTACCAACGACTGAGGCAACTTATATCGCGGCTGCAACGGATCATATAGCGATCGGAATATTGAATGCAGCCAACGAATTAAATCTATCTGTTCCAGATGATTTTTCTTTATCCGGTTTTGGGGGATATAGCGAATCTGATTATACATTTCCAAGTATTACAACCATCGATTACCCATTTTATGGCTTAGGGATTAAAGCGTTGAATCGGATCGAACAAATGATGAAAGAGGATCCAGTTAGCTTACTGGAGACGATGCCCAATCAATTAAATGTAAAACAATCCACTAAAAAAATAAAATAACAAAAAATGCTTGCAATTTGCAAGCGTTTGCTTTACTATTTAATGGAACCGGTTCCGTTTTCAAGTTTTGTAATTATCTGGAGGGATAAACATGGGGAAATATGATAAATCAATTGAACAGTTGTTGGATGTCATTGGTGGTAAAGAGAATATAAAAAACTATGAGCACTGTGCTACGCGCTTGCGTGTTGTGCTTAAAGACGATAGTAAGTTAGATAAAGAGAAAGCAGATAATATTGAAGAGAGTAAAGGTTATTTCTTCTCAACAGGGCAACATCAGTTTATTTTTGGTACAGGAAAAGTCAATGAAGTCACTAAAGAATTAGATGAATATTTAGGAAAAACAAGTTCAGATGATGATGGGTCGATGAAAGATGATATTTATGCAAACTTAAATCCTGTTCAAAAAGTTGTTCGAATTTTAGCAGATATTTTAGTGCCTTTAATTCCAGCGCTAGTAACGACAGGGCTATTAATGGGTCTGCGTGGTTTACTAGTTGAACTTGGTCTAGAGATGACTGAAGATGTTGCAGGACTCTTTGCGATGCTAACAGATACGGCTTTTGCATTCTTACCAGTGTTAATTGCCTACAGTGCAACGCGTAAATTTGGTGGGAATCCGTTGTTGGGTATTGTTGTTGGGTTGATGATGGTAGCACCACAATTACCGAATGCCTATGACGTTCGAGGCGGCAGTGCGAGTCCGATGAATATTTTTGGGATTGATATTTATGGCTATCAAGGTTCGATTTTCCCAGCGATTCTTGCGGGTTGGATGATTAGTAAATTGGACAAATGGTTACGTACATGGGTGCCTAAAGTGATGGATCTGATTGTTACGCCGTTCTTAACGATTACGATTACAATTGGTGTTATATTATTTCTGTTAGGTCCAATCATTCAAGTAATTGAAAGCTTTGTCATTGATGGTATCGTCACTTTAATCAATGCGCCGTTAGGTATTGGCTACATAGTCTTTGGAGCACTTCAACAATTAATTGTTATTACTGGTTTACACCATTCAATTGGTTTAATCGAAATAACGTTGCTGAGTGATACGGGATTGAATGTGATTCAGCCTTTAACTACAGTGAGTATGGCAGGACAATTTGGTGCTGCAATTGGAGCAGCCTTTTTAATGAAGGACCAAGTGAAACGTACAAACATGATCAGTTCAGCGGTGCCTACTTTATTTGGAATTACAGAACCCCTATTATTCGGTGTTAACATGAGATCACTGCGTATATTTGGTTCAGGGATTATTGCAGGTGCGGTTGGAGGATTTTTAATTTACCTCTTCGACTTAGCAGCAACAGGTATGGGAATTACTTTTATTCCTGGATTATTACTTTATACAAGTAGCTTAACAGCTTTAACACAATACATTATCGTGAGCTTAGCAGCATTCCTAGTAGGTTTCATCTTAGTTCGTTTACAAGGAAAAGCGATTCGTGAAGAAGTTTAAAATCGAGGTAAAGGAGACGAATGGATGAGTAAAAAAGCATATATTAACTGGAAACAAATTCAAGCAGCTCAAGCAAAACTAAAGCCAAGTGTAGAGGCAGATCCATGGCGACTCAGTTATCACCAAATGCCTGAAACAGGCTGGTTGAATGACCCAAACGGGGCGGTGCAATTTGACGGCGTCTATCATTTATACCATCAATATGTTCCCCAAGACCCTAAAGGTGGCGCAACTCATTGGGGACACAAAACGTCGACAGATATGGTGCAATTTAAAGATGAAGAGATCTTTATGTCACCTGATCAAGCGTTTGACCAAGATGGTGTATATTCAGGCAGTGCCATTGTATTAGACGATAAGATTCATTTCTTCTATACAGGTAACGTTAAAAATGAGGGTGACCATGATTATACATTTAGTGGACGCGAACAAAATACTGTCCATGTAGTTTCACCTGATGGTTTTACAATTGAATCAAGAGAAATGATCATTCCGCACTCAGCGTACCCAGAAGGTTTTACGGATCATATTCGCGATCCAAAAGTATTTGAATTAAATGGAAAATATTACTTGATTTTAGGTGCGAGACGTCGTACTAATATGGGAAGCATCTTGATTTATAGCTCACCTAATTTATATGACTGGGAATATGAAGGTATATTTCTAGAAGGGGATGAAGAGCAAGGGTACATGTGGGAATGTCCGGATTACTTTAATGTGTCAGGTAAAGATATCTTAGTTTTTTCACCACAAGGAATCCTACCAACAACATACAACTATCATAACCCACATGCGGCCACTTACTTAACCGGGCAAGTGAACTGGGATGAGTTAAAGTTCCAAGTGGAAGAAGATTTTAGAGAGTTGGACCATGGATTTGATTTCTATGCACCTCAAACGTTTGAAGACGACCAAGGTCGCCGCATTATGTGGGTTTGGATGGGCATTGGCGATACTCAGCCGGAATACAATAACCCAACGATTGCGAGAGGGTGGCAACATGCGATGGCTTTACCGCGTGAGTTAAACTTTGAAGACGGCATGTTAAAACAACGCCCCTTAGTGGAATATCAAACTCTGCGTGGCCAAGAACAGTCGTATTCACTGACTGAATTGTCTGCTGACACACTAAGAGGTGAAGTCTACGAACTATTGATTGATTTTGATGAACGACCGAAAGATTTTGAACTACAACTGCGACAAGATACTTCGGTAACTTATCAAGCCGGGGAACTAACATTAAGACATGGAGAAAGTGGCTACGGTCGTCGTAAGCGCACGCTTCCACTTGAATCACTATCGCAATTACACATTTTCTCTGATACGTCCTCATTAGAAATCTTTGTCAATGATGGTGAAGCCGTCTTTACTTCACGCGTCTATCCCGATGCGAACCAAGATAAGATACAAATAACTGGAAATGGAACCGGAAAAGTCACTTATTGGGATTTAGCGACAACAACTAAATAATTTAAAAAGGCTCAAGAACCGTGATAAATTCATCACCATTCTTGAGCCTTTATTTATGCTATTCTTTAATGCGAGTAACTTTTAATTGAGTTGCAGTTGCTTCATTGACTTGCATTAATTCAAGCATCAGCATTTCAATTTCAAGGCATGTGCCAATCTTATCTTCGCTTGGAATAATTTCGGATTTATATGTGAAGTAGCCACCAATTGTGTCCACTTCGTTACTTGTCACAATGGTACCAAAGTATTCATTGAAGTCATTGATATTCATAATACCGTTGACTAGCCATGATGATTCGTCTAGTTTTTGCACTAGAGCATCTTCTTCGACCGTATCATATTCATCATAAATCTCTCCAACAATTTCCTCGATAATATCTTCTAAAGTAACGAGTCCAACGGTTTGACCGTATTCGTCTTTTACAACCGCAATATGATTGCTCGTTTGTTGAATTTGCGAGAATAAATCATCTAATAGTAAAGTTTCAGGAACATTTAAAGGATCATGAGCTAAATCTTTTAAATCGACTTGGGTGTAATCGCCGACCAGGACACTCGCACGCAAGTAGTCCTTCACTAAAACTACACCTAAAATATTATCTTTGTCATCTTGATAAACAGGCAGTCTTGAAAATGTCGAATTGACGATGATTTCGTGATTCACTTCGCGTTCTTTATTAATATCAATCATCAATGCTTGATTACGAGGCACCATCACCTCACGAACATTTTTCCGGTTCAGTTTCAGAACACCTTGCATCATGCCAACTTCATCCGATTCAAGCGCTCCTTCTTCACCACCTCGAATCACAATTTCACGGATATTTGAGAAAGTTAATTTCTCATCTTCATTGGAAAAGTCAATCGGAAGAAGCGATTGAAAGAAGTTTAACGTGACAGTTAAAAACCAAACGACCGGTTTAAAAATCGTGTAAATCAGATTTAAAATACGTGCCGATGCCTTTGAATATTTTTCAGGAATGGCTTGCCCAATTGATTTAGGTAATAATTCCCCGAAAATTAAAGTTAATACAGTTACGATGAGCGAAATAACGATCGCCGCACCTTGTGCACCTAGATAAGGTGAAATGAATTGTGATAACCCACTCGTTGCAAAAGATGAGTTTAACGTTCCGATTAAAGTAATCGCCACTTGGACAACCGCTAAAACGCGATCTTGATTGTAATATAGCTTTAATGCGAGTTGAGCCTTTTTGCTCCCAGATTCGGCTTCTTTCTCTAATTTGTCTTTATTTGCAGTTATAAATGCCATCTCTGAACCAGAGAAAAAACCATTTAACAGAGTAAAGACAATAAGTAAAATGATGGGTGTTAACATCGCTTTCTCCTTTTTTTATTTGTTAATAAAGTGTATTGTTATGTAATCTATTATATCTCGCCGATTGTAAAATTAAGCTAGACAACTAAAACAGCCATTTGTGGTACACTCAACTTGTAATTCCGACCAAAGAATACAAAGGAGTGACCACAAATGACCTACACCCATCTTACCACGGATGAAC
>NZ_JBGQRB010000031.1:0-26396 GCF_045528645.1 Ruoffia sp. FAM 20857 | reverse complement strand
TGTTTGCCTCCGGCTTCCTTCAGATTCCACCTCACGGTGGACACCCTTGCCTTTAGCTAACAGTTCCTACTGCCAAGTCTGTAGTGGACTTTCACCACCAAGTTATCGCCCATGCCGGGCGCACATGAAAAAAGTCCAAGAGTTTCCTCAAGGACTTAAAAATTATCCCTTACCTGCACGCTTTTGTTGTGAAATGGCGACACCTAATAAGGTGAAGACGACGGCGAAGGCTAATAGTAAGCCCCACTCGGTTAATAAATCTGAATACGAATTGATGTCTTTCATGACACTTTGTCTAAAGTAAAACAAAGGAGAGAAATGAGCAATTCGTTGGATGGCCGTTCCCATAATTTCATAAGGGATGAATAAGCCTGACAAGAATGCGAGTCCCAAACTAATGACGGTTGTGAGTCCATTAATAATATTGCGATTGTTCGTGATTGATGTCATTAAAAATGCCATCGATAAGGCTGTTAGAATGAACAAGGTAAGTGAAATAATGACTCGAACGTAATCAATCGGAATAGAACTCGGTATGTAGAACCAAAGAACTGAGATAGTAACGAGTAGAATTAACCCACCATACGTTATTTGTCCTAAGACAACTTGGGTATTATATTTTAGATTTGAAATTCCACTCAAATTAATGCGGTCTTGAATTTTATCAGATTTAATTTCTGACATAGCCATACCAACTGTTCCAAGTATAATTTGGAGGACAAAGTAACCCACTAATGCAATCCCGGTTGTATAAGCCAAGAGAATGTTTTGATTATCAAGTCCACCAACCATTTCAACTTCGGCTGTTTCATTCAGCGTAGAATCGAGTTGATCTGTTAACTCTGAAATATCGCTGACTCCAGATGCGACCCGAGCATTGGCCAATCGTAAGTATTTGTCGACCTCCGTATTCAGCTGTGCACTACTCATATCACGTTCATTCAGTAGTAACTCAACCTGGTCTGGTTGCCCATTTAAAACCAATTCTTCAAAATTCTCAGGAATATATAACATCCCCTGATATGTTCCAGAAAAAACTTCATTTTCAACATCTACTATAGTGACATCGGATAGCGTTTCTACGTCATGCGATTCACTCAAGTAATCCACTAAATGTTCACCCAATGGATCGTCACTTTGGTTGACTACTGCAATATCTAAGGTCACACTTGAGAATGTTTGATTTTCATCGCCTTCTGGTTGCCCTATGGCTACAAATACGAAACCAAGGAAAATTAGAAAGTAAATTAGCAGTTCTTTCCAATACTTTGAGAAGATGCGGATGATCATATTATAGATGGTCATAACGTTTCCCCCTTAAGTAATAGACTGAAAATGCAAACATTAGTATGATATATACGGCCATAATCAAGATTCCTTGTGAAAGAATCCTCGTATCATTCAGTAAATTAATACGATAGAAATTCTCAGTAATAATGTTTACAGGATTGACTGTGTTAAACCATGGAATCGTGTTGTTTATAAATTGCTTCACACCCGGTACCATTCCCCCTGCAATAAAGGTTAAAATTAGCGTTGATGCGACAACAATTTGAGTTTTCCCATCGATCTTCAACTTTGGAATGAGTCCGGCAACAATTCCCAACATAATCCCGAAGATATTTCCAAGGAATATAAGTAGCAAACTATAACCGAAATGATTCACGACTTGAATTCCGAGCACATATTGAATATAAATAATTAAGATGATGTTCGCAGCAAAGTTTACAAGAACCGCATTTAAAGCATTTAACCCAATATAGCGATAGCGTTTTAACGGTGTGCTGCTCAACCGGGAAGCGAGTGAACTTAAGGGGGCTAGAATTTCAGTCGAAATTTGCACCCCATAAAATCCCCCGTATAAACTTACCATGGCGATTAAACCGAAGAACATAATCACGATATAGGAACCGGGTGTCGATTCCATTTTGACAAACTCCGTTGTGTAATCCATATTCAATGCATCTAATCCCATAGCTGTGGTTTGTTTCACTTGATCCATGATACTTTTGACGATGGAAGTATTTACATTGCTTTCATTCATTAATAAGTTTCCATCTTGCTTTACATAGACTTCTATCTCTTCTGCTTCCAACAGTTCTCTTCCCTCTTCTTCACTCATCGTCGTCACATCGAGAACTTCTATGTCAGATAAAATTACACCGTAACTATAAAAGGGAGTGGATTCGGTTGTCACTCCAATCGGAACAGCTTCAATATCACCTTCAATTAAGTCTGATGATGCGAAGAAATAAAGAGAAGCAAGAATTAGCGGCAATCCAAAAGTATAAAATAAAATATCTGGTGTTCGAACAAATCTCAGAAAATAATACTTTAGTTGCGTGAGTGCTGCTCTCATTGGTCACGCAGCTCCTTCCCAGTCAGTTCTAAGAAGATTGAATTTAAATCTGGCATTTGACTATATAATTGAGTATAAGACAGTTCATGTTCTTCAATGAATTTTACTAATTTAACGACATGATTATTCCCTTCGTCAAAGACGAGTCGCCATTTGTTCTTACCTGTCTTCTCAATCGTATTGAGATTTGGTAATTCTCTCATTTCTTCGATTTGTTCTGGACTAATATCAAACAATTCGATATTAATAATCTCACCTTGATTCACTTTTTGTTGTAATTGTTCTAAAGTCCCATCAGCGATGTTTTGCCCTGAGTCCATGATTACAACGCGGTCACTAATTTGCTCTGCTTCGTCCAAATAGTGCGTCGTATACACGATAGTTGCACCGTTTTCGTTCAAACGTTTAATTCCCTCTAAGATAAAATTCCGACTTTGAGCATCAACCGCAACGGTTGGCTCGTCCATAAAAATCAAATCGGGTTGGTGAGCGATCCCACAGGCGATATTTAAACGGCGTTTTAATCCCCCACTTAATTTCTTTGGTATAAATTTGCTGTATTTATCTAATTCAACAAACTTAATTGCTTCATTAACTAAACGTCGGCGCTCAGCTTTATCTTCAATATATAAACCACAGAAGAAATCAATATTCTCAAATACAGTTAATTCTTCGAACAAAGCAACGTCCTGAGGCACTACACCGATTCTTTGCTTAATTTTATAGGTGTCAGGTTTTAATTCTTCTCCAAATACATCAATCTCACCTTTATCATAAGTGAGTAAGCCGAGGATTGAATTAATTAAAGTCGTCTTACCACACCCATTTGGACCAAGTAAGCCAAGGATTTCTCCTTTATATACCAATAAATTAAAATGATCTAAGGCTACTAATTTGCCATAGCGTTTTACAAGTTGTTTTACTTCTACTGCAATATTATCTGTCATTCTTTTCACTCCTTACTTGATTTGTTAACTTAAGTATAAAGGTAAATGCTTTCATGCAGTAGTGTCATTGCGCTAATTTTGATATGACATTTGTCATGAGTTTGGTAGAATGAAAGAAATAACCAACAAAGGAGGCAGCGATGAGAAGCAAAACTTTTATTATAGAAGCTTTATGGATGCTATTTATTACACTCAGTTTGCGATTAATGATGACTCAAGATGATATTATAGCGATTGTTTTAGAATCGCTACTATCCATTTGCTTCATCGCATTAAGTGGAATCATTGTTAATAAACGATTTCGAATGATGTTAAATATAGTCACTAGTCTCTTAAGTGTCCTCGTTGCTCCATCATATATTTTGTTATTACCGCTTGTCTACTTACTAACTTTTGATATTGGCTTTTACAGTTTATTAGTACTCCTGGTGGCTTTTATTATTAATCCAGGGAGTTATTATATGTTATTGATCGGAATTTTAGGGGTATATATCGCTGATCAAAGTCAACAAATCATTCAGCAACAAGCCTCGTTAAATGAAGTGAGAGATACGTTAACAGAAGAGCAATTACGGATGAAAAATCAAATGAAGGATTTAATTCAATCTAACCAAAAAGACGTCGATATTAGCATCTTGTCAGAGCGTAATCGGATTTCGAATGAACTACATGATGCGATCGGTCACTCG
This sequence comes from Ruoffia sp. FAM 20857, assembly GCF_045528645.1. Taxonomy (NCBI): domain Bacteria; kingdom Bacillati; phylum Bacillota; class Bacilli; order Lactobacillales; family Aerococcaceae; genus Ruoffia; species Ruoffia sp. FAM 20857. Next base: position 22,401 of record NZ_JBGQRB010000031.1, on the reverse strand, counting down.
CTCGCCCGAAGTATTATTCAAATTGAAGCAATCATCATTGCGAATGATAATGATAAAATTGAAAGGCAACTCAATCAATTGCAAATTAATTTACGGCACGGAATGGATGACATTCGCCATACCATTCACCATATCCACCATGAAAGTCTAGACTTTGAAGTCAGTATTGACAATATGCGTGAGAAATTCGCACCGCTGATGATTAATTTTGATCTGCATACTGAAACTGAATTTAAATATAATCAGAAGAAAGATATCTTGTCGATTATTCGTGAAGCGATCATTAATAGTATTAAGCATTCTAATAGCACGCAAATGAATATCATCCTCCAAGAATTTCCAGAGCATAATAAATTGCTGATTAAAGATAATGGTACGGATTACGATGAGAATCAAGATCATTCTGAAGGCATGGGCAAGACAATTATTCGCCAGTTCGCTAATAAATACAATGCCCCCATCCTCTTCTACTATCAAAATGGGTATATTGTTCAGATGAACTTGCCTAAATAAAAAAATCTGATAGATTCCTCAAAAAGAACTCTGTCAGATTTTTTTATTAACTTTCATATACCTATTCCTCTATCACAAAGTCATAGGAGTTATATTCAATCGTATTATCTTCTGCACGGTTGAACTCAATGAGGTCTTCATTAAACAGTTTTACACGAATCGTCTCATCAGACTCGACAATCTCTGGGTTGGAAATAGTGAATACGACATTTCCCATAGGGTCAATGGATGAATAAATTCCTGATGACGCATGTTGAATTTGTTCAATCACATTAAAAACAGTCGGATTATTTTCTAAATCAAGTTGATCTTCAATCGCGTTAAAACTAACTCCTAACTCGTCTTGTAAGGCTTGTAAATCATCAGACTCGGTATTTGGATCCACTTGAGCAAGCAAGGCTTCATCTGTATGCTTAGATAATAACAGTATAATTTCCCTTGCCTCAGCTGCTTCATTATTTACTGTTATTTGAACATTGTCTGGCGTAAAGAAAATATGACTGATCGGACTTTCTTCATTATCACTGACATAACTTTGATTATCGTTGGCAGAGACGGGTGTTTGACTGATTAATAATAGTGACACAACTAGCATGACGTACTTAACTATTTTTTTCATTAGAATATTCTACTCCTCTATAATTAGTTTATTTATTGGATTACCTGAATTAGATGTCACATACCCAGTATAAGTCACATACCACGCATACATATTACTTCCAACTCCTCCTCCATATCTTCTCTCAGAATAAGATTCATATAACGTACCTTTATATAATCCGTCATTATATGAATAAGTTGATGAATAGCTAGGAGGAAATGAGCCATATCCAACAAATACTGTAACTGTCTTTTTGACAGTATGAGATAATAATCTATTTTCTATATCAAAACTGTCCGAAAATGATGCTTCAACAGTTAAAGGAGTTGTACTTCCAAAGGTAACAAATAATAAAATAATTATAACTATTTTTTTCATTATGATTATCCTTTCTATTTTACTTCAATAGGGGTTTTCGATGGCATAGGTATTGATGAACCAACCGGATATAAATAGCCACTATAGTATGAGAATGAGTTAGGTCGAGGAGTAAATCCAACTTTTTGTAAGTAGCCATGCCAATATCCATTATGATAATAATATACTGCTGGCCCATTACCAGAAACAGGATGCATTTCAATCCACATTCTTCTTACATCAAGTGGTTCAAACGAACTAGTAGTTATATCTATTTCAGTATTACTTTCAATAGCTCTTGCAACAGATGTTGGTAATGCAAAAGTAACAATTAAAAGTCCTGTTAAAAAAACTTTACACTTTTTCATAATTCACACTCTCCTAATTCTTTTTATTAGAGAAAATAATTCAAAATGACATATTTTCCACTTGTATTGTTAAATATATTATCTCTTACCTAATTCATAATTCGACTACTTTGAATGTTTAAGACACTCAGTGATTCATAACTAAGATTCCATACTCTATCATCGTGTGGTTCAAATATGAACTTATTATCATTAAAAATATAAATAGACTTCAAAGTATATATCAAAATACTTTTGATTGTTTCCGATCTTCTGTATCTTTTTAACAACATTTTCATAATCTATTACACTTTATAAGATATATTCTACAAAGATGATTTCGTTAATTATTGTATTTAAAATATTTATCTCAAATAAATCATATATATTTTTTCTCATATCTATGTTCAAAAAAGAACTATCAATTATTACTTTACTTTCTGTCCATATTTATACTTTCTCGATCGGGAGTAAAAAGGCATTTATATTTACTCAAGATAAATTAATTGATTTGAATATTTTAAATTAATTCAATTTTGACTATTTCCTCGTCAACTGGTCTTAACTCAACAATTAATTCAACATTCCTGTCTAGTGAAATGACACAACATATAATTATTATTATTTGCTTTATAAACTCACCCCCTATATACTTATAATAAAATAATTTTATAGATTTTGGGTTGTCTTTAAAGTATATATTATTTAATCGCAAATTATTCCAGTATTCTTATAGGAGGTCAAAAATGGTTTCGTACGGTAAAATAATCAAGAGTATTCGCGAAAATAAAAAAATGACGCAAAAAGAACTCGCCGAGGGTATTGTCACTCCTCAATTTTTATCGCAATTTGAAAATAATAAATATGATATTAAGCTCGATAATTTTCTAATGATTCTTGATCGATTGAATGTTAAATATAGTGAATTTATCGTGCATGTGCTTACATCAGACCCACCACTGCAAAGTAACTTTCTAAATCAATATTCAAAAGCTTACTATTCGAGCAATAAAGTACTTTTAAAAAAACTAGTGGAACAAGAAAAGGAATTATATAGTGAAAATTCAAACTTTCGTCACTTACACAATGCCATTATTGCCTCTCAACGTTTCCAGTTAATCAATCATAATGGATTTAATCGCGATGACACCAATATTATTATGGATTACTTAAAAGATGTCTATGATTGGGGACATTATGAAGTAGCGTTATTTGCAAATAGTATGTTTTTCTTGGATATTGAGCACATGAATTATTTTAATACTATGGTCATTAATAAGATTAAAAAGTACGGTTCTAAATTAAGGCTAAATGGAGAATTTTCGAAAGTATTACTTAATATGATTGATTATCTGTTGAAACGAAACGAATTGGAAGATATTGATGACTTAATCTCCGAGACCGAAACCTTTCTAATAGGTGAAAAAAGTTTCTATGAAAAAAATCAACTAAATTATCTTAAAGGTTTATATTATATTAAAAAAGGTGATATTGAAAACGGTAAAAATCATTGTGATAAAGTCATTAGCATTCTTGTTCACTTTGAAGAATATGAGAATGCCAATCATAAGCAAGAAGAAGTGGACCAATTACTTCAAGAAATTGCAGATGAATAAAAAAGCAATTCGATGGAGTACACTAGCATTGTAGGTACAGCTATCGAATTGCTTTTTCTTTAAATTAATTATTCAATATTAAATATCAAATCCGTTTGAAACTTTAACTACTCCACTAACACAAAGTCATAGGAATTATATTCCAATGTACTATCTTCTTTACGAGTGAACTCAATGAGATCTTCATTAAACAGTTTTACACGAATCGTCTCATCAGACTCGACAATCTCAGGGTTAGAAATAGTGAATACGACATTCCCCATAGGGTCAATCGATGAATATATTCCGGATGACGCATGTTGAATTTGTTCAATCACATTAAAAACAGTCGGATTATTTTCTAAATCGAGTTGATCTTCAATCGCGTAAAAGCTAATTCCTAATTCATCTTGTAAAACTTGTAAATCATCAGACTCGGCATTTGGATCCACTTGAGCAAGCAAGGCTTCATCTGTATGCTTAGATAATAATAGTATAATTTCCCTTGCCTCAGCTGCTTCATTATTTACTGTTATTTGAACATTGTCTGGCTTAAAGACAATATGACTGATCGGACTTTCTTCATTATCACTGACATAACTTTGATTATCGTTGGCAGAGACGGGTGTTTGACTGATTAATAATAGTGACACAACTAGCAAGACGTACTTAACTATTTTTTTCATTAGAATATACAGCTCCTCTATAATTAGTATAAAAAACTAAACCTTCGTATCAAGTAACTTAACAGATGCCTATCGCAAACAATAAAAATGGTTAATATTGTTATGTTAATTATACACTATATATTATATTTTTTTCAGATTTTATTAATATTTATCCACAAAAAAAAGTATCAGCAAGAATAATCTCGCTGATACCAAAACTCAAAAATATTAAATTAGTTTACTTTTTCAATCTTGCTAAACTCTTCTTTAATCTCTGCCAATAGTTCTGGTTTTGTAATCACATCAAAACCTGTTCTAGCTAGAATCTCAACCGTGCGCATCATCGCTTTGTAACCAAATTCAGTACGAGTTGCTTCACGGAATTCAACGGTATGACCCGCAGTTGGTACACCATCTGTAATTTCGTAGTATGAATGGATAGATGGGACAACTTGGCTGACATTTCCCATATCGATGGAACCTGATAAGTCTTCACCCGCATCGATCATTTCGATTCCTAAATCTGCTGCGTTAGCGTTATATGTATCACTTAATTTTTGGTTCGTGATCATATTATAGTATGACTTTTCAAAATAGTTATATTTCATTGTCGTACCTGCTGCACTTGATGCTGCTTCAGCGCTTCGGATAACCATATCTTTCACTTCTTGTAAGTAATTAATATCTAGAGAACGAACATAGAATTGAACACGAGTGTATTCCGGAATAATATTGGCTGCGACACCGCCTTCAGCGATAATTCCATGAACACGTGCATCTGGACGTAATTGTTGACGACCCGCGTTCACCATATTGAACATATTAATGGCAGCATCTAAAGCGTTAATTCCTTCCCAAGGAGCACCAGCCGCGTGAGCTGTTTTTCCAAAGAATTCAAATTCTAAAGCTTCCATCGCAAGCGATACATTACTCATTAAGTTTTGATCAGAGGGATGTGTACATAAAGCGACATCCACATCGTCAAACGTATCAGCATTAGCCATATCAACTTTAACACCATCAGTTTCTTCAGCCGGCGTTCCTAGAACTACGACGCGCCCACCTGTTTCACCAACGACTTTAGATAAGGCAATTCCTGCACCCGTATCTACAGTCCCAAGCATGTTGTGACCACAGCCGTGACCAATGCCTGGAAGTGCATCATATTCTGATAAATAGGCAACTGTTGGCCCCTCTTTACCTGAATCAAAGGTTGCTTTAAACGCCGTATCGAATCCTAAGTATGGATACTCAACGTCAAAGCCATGTTTTCTTAATAAATCAACATGGGCTTGTGATGATTTATATTCGTTTAATCCTAGTTCAGGATTTTCATAAATATAATCACTTAAACCTTGTAATTCCTCGCGCATTTCTGAAACGATTTCGTGTAATTGTTCTTTTGACATATAATATTTCCCCTTTCGAAATTTCTAAAATGGTCCGTAGCCGACTAATTGTGCAAAGATAATAAAGACTAGACCAATCGCTAACCAAATACCCATTAAAGGCATGGCGAATTTAACCCATTTTTTGTAAGGAATATCTGCAATTGCTAATTGAGCCATTAAGATTCCTGACATCGGCATAATTGAATCTAGGAAGCCGTTCCCTAATTGGTAACTTAATACTGCAGTTTGGCGTGTGACATCTAAAGCATCTGCTAAAGGTACCATAATTGGCATTGTAACAGCCGCTTGTCCACTACCTGAACTAATAAAGAAGTTAATAATAATTTGAACGACGTACATACCAGCCGCTGATAAGACAGACGGTAAGTTTGAAATTGCACCCGTTAAACCATTAATCAATGTATCTAAGATCATCGCGTCTTCCATAATAATCACTAAACTTTGTGCTAATCCAACAATTAACGCTGCATACATCATATCTTTAGCACCTTCAATGAAGTTATCTGCTAAATCTCCTGGTCTCATTCCATAGATTAGACCACTAATTAAGCCCATACCTAAGAATACAGCACCTATCTCAGTTATAAACCAGCCTAAGCTCATAACACCGTATGCTATAACAACAAAGCCACCAACAAAAACAGCTGCAATAATCTTCTGTTTAGTTGTGAATTCGATGTTTTCAGTTGTGTTTAAATCTTGAAAGTCCGCATGATTTCTTGCTTTCATTTCCTCATCATAAACGATACTATTTGTTAAATCAGCTTTGACACGTTTACCATAAATAATTAAATATAAAGACGTTACAATCCATAATACGGTAAACAGGACTAATCTCAATTCAATACCTGAGAATAAGGGTAATTCCGCGATCGATTGTGCTACCCCAACTGAGAATGGATTCATGAAGCCAGATGTAAACCCAACTCCTGCTCCAAGCCCAATCATTCCGACCCCGATAAGTGAGTCATAACCAATCGCTCGCGCTAATGACACACCTAAAGCAATAAAGACAATTGTCTCTTCACTCAAGCCAATCGTTGAACCTGCTAATCCCATAATTAGTACCACAACAGGAATGACTAAAGCTTCTTTACCTTTTAATGAACTAACAATTCGACTTAAAGCCGATTCGATCATTCCGGTTTTATTAATAATTAAAAATGACCCACCTGTGACAAATAAGAAGTAAGAGATATCTTGTGTTCGAGCGAAACCTCTTGGAATACTCTTCAACACTTCAAAGATACCTTGAGGATTACTTGCAACATGTGCGAATGAATCTGGATTAATAATTTCACGTTCTCCAACCATTACTCGCTCAAATTCCCCTGCTGGGACAATCCAAGAAAGGATGGCAGCAATAATAATAAAACTAAACAATAATACATATGTATGTGGCATCCGGACTCTTCCTAATGCCTTGAATATATTTTTCACTTTGTTCCTCCATTTATTTTGAACACTTTACAGCAGGGTGAGCGAATTACTACATTGCACTTTTAAAAAATGTATATAAAAAAGCTGCGAGCAAAAGCTCACAGCCAGAATTTGACAGGTTCTTTTGCCCACAACACAGCACGCTCACCTACGTAGAGTTTGGGCAACCCTACAAGACAGTGATAGACTTATTCAATCTATCCCCAACATCAATTTGACATTTCGGCTAGCAATCCTTTCATCATTTCTGATTACTGATATTACAAGCGGCCTCAATACTGTATTGTTCTCTTATTTAATTTACTTGAGATAGAGTAACGCAAATCTCTGCCTTTGTCAAATTAATATTTCAAAGATTAAGAATTAGAATCAATTACTTTGATACTTGAATTTTATTTCATAAAATAGACTTATAGAGTCATGAGCATCGCTTGCTTCTTTCATTTTAAAATTATTTAAGGAGGAATAATATGATAAATCAACCCTTTTTTACAATTTTTTAAAAAATAAGTCATCGGTTCACGATCGGCGTGATCATTTTACTACTAGTCATTATTGGTATTATACGCAATATGTCAAAACGAAAAACTTCCTTTTCAATGCGGATGATGGTTGCTTTATTTTTAGGACTAGCCTATGGAAGGTATTGCTGCTGAGAGATTTCCACTATTCTTCTTAGAGTTAATTCCTAATAATATATTCTCAGTGATGACAACAAATAGTAGTATCGTATCTGTAGTAATTATAGGAGCATTCTTTGCGGCCTCTATTCGCTTCATGAGAAATATAAAACCTGATGCGATTAAAGCCTGTGATGAATTTCTACAATCTGCGCAAGTCGCTGTTAATAGTGTATTAACAAACGTGATTAAATTAATGCCTTACGGGATTTCAGCGCTTGTAGCAAATACGATTTTATCTCAAGGGATGGAGATTATTAGTATATGATTAACTTTATCTCAGCACTCTACTCTGCTGTCGTATTTATGTTACTCGTCTACGTTGTTATTCTCTTATTGGTTGGAGTGAATCCAATTAAATTCTATCGAAAAGCATTTCCTACAATGGTCCTAGGTTTCTCGGATCGTTCAAGTGTTGGTACATTACATATACAATTACGAATTTAGAAGAAAACATCGGTGGGTGTCGATTGATGGGAAGGTAACTTCGATATGGAACCATTCAACACACCTATAAAATCCGATTTCGAAGATATTGATTAATAATGATTTAACATACCGAGTAGTTACTTGGTAAGTTTTTTTAATTGCTAATTGAAAGCGATGTCTTGTACAATAAAAATAACACAACATACAAATGGAGGTTTGTTATATGCGAGCATTTAATTGCGATATTCCAACTAAAGTTTACTTTGGTGAAGGTAAAATTAAACATTTACCTGATTTAATAAAACAATTCGGAAACAAAGTTTTACTCACTTATGGTGGCGGGAGTATTAAGCGAAATGGTATCTATGACGAGGTGCAAGATTTACTAAAAGGTTGTGAGATTTTTGAACTCAGTGGCATTGACCCTAATCCTCGGATTGAAACGGTTCGTGAAGGTGCAAAAATCTGTAAAGAGAATGATATTGATGTCATCTTAGCCGTAGGCGGTGGTTCAACCATCGATTGTTCTAAAGTTATTGCGGCAGCTGCCAAATACGACAGCGATGCCTGGGACTTAGTTATGGATGGCAGTTTAATTACAGATGCGCTACCTTTAGTAGATATTTTGACACTTTCAGCAACAGGGACTGAGATGAATTTTAACGCTGTTATTACAAACTTCGATGTAAAAATGAAACAAGGAACAGCGAGTAAATATCTATACCCATATGCTTCTATCTTGGATCCAACTTATACATATACTGTGCCCGCTAACCAAACTGCTGCTGGTACGGCAGACATTATGTCTCATACGTTTGAGAACTACTTTCAAGCAGAAGACAATGCCTTTATTACTGATAGCTTAAGTGAGTCCATCTTACGTGCCACTATTAAATACTTACCGATAGCGTTAGAAGATCCTGAGAACTATGAAGCGCGTTCGAATTTAATGTGGGCGTCAACCGTAGCATTAAACGGCTTAACATCGATGGGTAAAGGTGGCGGTTGGACAACTCACCCAATTGAACATTACTTATCTGCTTACTACGATATTACCCATGCCGTCGGATTAGCCATTCTAACACCACGTTGGATGAAATATATCTTAAGTGACAAAACCGTGGACCGTTTTGCGAGATATGCAAACAAAGTATGGGATATTGAAGAAACCGATGATAAGTTCGCAATGGCTGAAGAAGCGATTAAAAAGACTTATCAATTCTTCGTCGATAACGGTTTACCTATGACTCTTCCAGAAGTAGGTATTGAAACGGATGAACATTTCGAAGAAATGGCCAAAGGACCTGCCGAACGCTTATCACGTGCTTACGTTCCTTTAAACCCAGATGATGTTGTTGAAATTTTAAATCGCTGTATGACAGAAGGTTACGAATAATAACTTAAAAGACACTCTTTCGTTTACTAAAAGTATCCGAAGGAGTGTCTTCATATTTAAACTTCTTTTAACAAATCAAGTCGATCAAATTCTATGACTAATTCATAAGCACCGATGTATGAATGAATCTTCTCTTGGATCATTGAGAATAATTCCTCATTTGTTTCCTCCACGCCATCAGGAACAACTACATCAAAAGTGATATGACTTCGATGATTTTTACTATCTACTTTAAAATCATGAAACTTTAAATCTAATTGAAATGATTTAAGAATTTCTTTAACTTGACGGTAAATAGCTGTATGTTCTTCATTATGTTTCGCAATTGGGTCAACGTGACAGACTAATTCTACCCCTAATTTCTCTTCAAAGTCTGCTTCAATTTGATCAATTACTTGATGTGAGTAAGTTAAATCCCAACTATCGTCGATTTCAATATGAATCGTCGCAAAGGTTTTGTTTGGTCCATAATTATGCACAAGTAAATCATGGAAGCCTACGATTGAATCATACTCATCCAATAAAGTCTTCATTGCTTGGATTTCATCTTTGGAAGGACTTGTCCCTAATAAATCACTAATCGAGTCATTAATTGCCTGAATACCACTATAAACGATGATCACAGATAACAAGGCACCCGCGTAACCATCGATTTGCCAACCCGTCACCGTCTCAACGGTCGCGGACACGAGTACGATTAAAGTTACAAAGACATCATTCATACTATCTTGTGCCGCACTATGTAATGTATTGGAATGAATAGCCTTGGCAGCCGTCTTGTAAAAATTCCCTTGTATAATCTTAACTAGAATTGACACAACTAATAAAATAAAGACTAGTGGTGAGGCATTTAGAGGCGTTGGATTCATGATTTGTTTAATCGAAGACGTGAAAAATTGAAAACCAACATAAATGATAACAACAGAAATTAATAAGCCCGTAATATATTCTGATCGTTCATGTCCGTAAGGATGTTCTTTATCAGCTGGTTTAGAAGCTGCTCTAAAACCGAATAAGGTTAATAAAGAAGACGCAGAATCGCCTAAGTTATTCATCCCGTCCGTAATAATCGAAATACTGCCTGATATTGTCCCCGCCAGCAATTTAATTCCAAATAATACAAAGTTAGAGATTAAGCCCACTCTTCCAGATAAGATACCTAATTTAGCTCGAGCTTCCCCATTGGCTTGCTTACTTAAAAAACGGTCAATTAATCCTTTAAACATAATGCGCCTCACTTTTCATAACGTTAATATCCATTATATCAAATCTCAATTTCCATTTAAAACGAATTATAAAATTCCAACCAAAATAAAAAGCATTCGTAAAACGAATTCGTTCTACAAATGCTGTAACATTCAGTTATGACCATATTCCACTAATTCAAAATGAACGTATTGATTATCAATGATTAAATATTCAGGATTAACAATATCTAAACTAAAACTAGGGAATGATTGGCCATCGAAAAAATTTATCTCTAGATATTGTTGATTTTGTGAATTATCTTCATCTGACTGAGCCTCCAAATCAAAAATACCGTATAAAGCATCTTCATTCACCATAAGATTCTTATAATCCATGACTTTTTTTACTGTTTTATCTTCTGTTTCACTCTCAATTAAATATTCATTATCAATTACAATTTGAAGCCGGTTTTCGAGGATGTGAATTTCTTTAATCAATGAATTCTCATTTGTCACTTCGTATCTACCAAATAAATTTTCCTGGGCACTAACATCTGCTGGAATAACTACAAAACCGAATAATACAGAAACGAATACAATTTTTTCATCTTTATCCCTCGTAACTTGAAATTTTTATCAAAAGTCAATTGAATTTTCCTGATTCTAATCTAATAATACCACATAAATAATCGGTTGTTATAGTGGTTATCACTCGGTTGGAAAGCGCTTATATGTTATCATTTAATATATACAATATAGCGGAGGTGAAAGTTACAGAAAGACTTTTAAATTAACTTATAAAGGAGAATATGATGAAAAAACTCACGAGATTATTTCTATCAGGAATGCTATTGTTAAACATCACAACGCCCTACTATTCTGCACAAGCAGAATCTGGAGATAGTAATAATGGCGTCGACGAGATCATCGCAAATATGACTCTCGAAGAGAAAGTCGCTCAAACGCTCATGCCAGACTTTAGAAATTGGGAAGTCGATGGTGAAGAAGTAGGCGTGACTGAATTAAACGAAGATATTCGTCAAATCTTAGCCGACTATCAATTTGGTGGTGTCATTTTATTTGCTGAAAATGTGGTTGAAACAGAACAAACAGCCCGACTCGTCTATCAAATGCAAGCCTCTCAAGTTGAAAGTGATCACTTACCTCTTCTCATTGGAATTGACCAAGAAGGTGGAATCGTGAACCGTTTGGGTTCGGGAACTCAATTACCGGGTAATATGGCTCTAGGAGCAACAAATGACCCAGAATACTCGAAACTAGTTGGTGAAATTATTGGGAGTGAACTTGAAGCCTTAGGCATCAATGTAAACTTTGCTCCATCGGTTGATATAAATAACAACCCCAAAAACCCAGTCATCGGTTTACGTTCATTCTCCTCTGATCCTGAGATCGTTTCTGAACATGGCTTGAGTTATATCGAAGGGATTAAAGAACATAACGTCGCTGTTGCCGCGAAACATTTCCCAGGACATGGAGATACCGATGTCGATTCTCACTTCGGCTTACCTGTCGTTGATAAAAGTTTTGATGAATTGATGAATAATGAATTACTTCCTTTCAAAGCTGTGATGGATGCAGACACTGATATGATTATGACAGCACATATCCAGTTCCCACAACTAGAATCAGAGACGAAAGTATCGGACGAGGATGGTTCTGATATCTTATTACCTGCCACACTCTCTCCAGCAATCTTAACAGATCTAGTTCGTGATGAGATGGCTTATGAAGGCATTGTAATCACAGATGCTTTAAATATGGAAGCTATAGCAAATAACTTTGGTGAGGTTGAAACTTCGATCTTATCTAAAAAAGCTGGCGCAGATATATTATTGATGCCTGTCATTATTAGATCCAATGACGATCTTGCTTTGCTAGATGAGGTGATTCAAGGTCTTGTTGACGCAGTTGAAAGTGAAGAAATCCCCATGGATAATATCGACAATTCAGTCCGTCGCATTTTAACGCTTAAGGATGAATTAGGTTTACTTGAGGATGATTTCTTAAGTCAGTCTGAAGATGATGTCGTTGCGAATGCAACAGAGATTGTTGGCTCTGCCATGAATCGTGCCAATGAACGTGAAATCTCTAATCATGCTGTCACTTTAATTGAAAATACACAAGCCGCTTTACCCATTCAACCGGAAGCAGATGATCATGTATTATTTATTACAGCGGATACAAATCAAGTTCCTGGAACTGAGTTCAGTATAGAGCGGATGCGATTAGAAGAATCACTCTCGTCTGACTTTACGTATGAAATATTGACTTATAATGAAGAAAGTCAATTCACTGACTTTGCAGAGGCAATCTCACAAGCCAGTCATGTCGTTGTATACACGAGTATGGTAGATGAATCCTCTCTTGCTGCTGATAACTTTAGAACAGCGATTCCACAAGAAATATTCACTTACGCAAAAGAGCAAGGTATTCCAACGGTGCAAGTAAGTATTAATAAACCGTATGATGCCGTAAACTTTACTGATAATGATGCGATATTAATTTCTTACGGATATAACGGTATGGACCCAACGGAAGGCGGACAAGAGCCCGTCGCATCATTCGGTCCGAACATTCCTGCTGTGGTTGAAGTCATCTTTGGTGTCACTTCTTCTGAAGAAGGACCTACAGGTCAATTACCTGTTGATTTACCAGTCATCAAGGACGGCGTGTTGTCGCCTAATGAAGTGGCATACCCCGTGGGTTATCAATCTGAGAATTGGAATTAATCAGAAGAAACTATACAAAAAATCTCCTACCCACAGTGGTTAGGAGATTTTTCTATTCATATTTACAGGCAACCCAGAGAATGATTTTCTTTATCTCGCTTGAAACGCTGTTTCCCATAAATTAAGTTTTGTTCCGATATCTTTTTCTAAGGCATTTTGATAAACTTGGTAACCCCAAGCAATATCATACAAAGGTTGGCCACCTAAAGCAAAGATGATAATATCATCGTCGTTCTCACGAGCTTGAACGTTACCTTTAATAATATCACCTACGTTCATAATAATGTCACTCGTCATGCGATCCTCATGAATCCAGTCTAGGAATAATCGTCCTAAAACGCCCATCTCAAGGGTGTTATATGGATAGACATCTTCGTACTTCACTTCTTCATACATCTTCCAATTATCGACGACTAAGCGAACATTATTAATGACAAAGTCTGGATCAAAGTTCCCTGAAGAAGACCCGATAATTAAAGCACCTGGTTTAATCCATTCACTCTCAATCTTAGGATTCGCTTCTCCAGAAGTTGCTAAGTTTAAGATATCCGTCTCTCTCACAGCATCTTCAATTGAATGTACAATTTGTATCGATACATTTGGAAATTTTACTTCTAAATCTTCCTTCAGAATCTGCGATTGAGATTCATCCACATCATAGACCTTAAACACTTCGGCGTTTTTCGCTTCTAAAAGCAATGCGATAGCTGTTGAACTTCCGATCGCACCCGCACCTAAGACTGCGACCACTTTTGAATCTGGCTTAGCAAGGTAGCGCACACCTACGCCCGGAATTGCCCCAGTTCGCCAAGCACTCAGTAAATTAGCTGACATAAAGGCTAATGGTGCACCTGTATCGGCATCATTCAGATTCATTGTGAGAATCGAACGCGGTAGGTTTTTATCTTTATTATCAAGGTTTGAACCATACCACTTACATCCAGCAATACGATATTCGCCACCTAGATAGGCTGGCATCGCACAAAATCGACGGTCTGGACCATTGGCCGGCATACTTTTATGCTCAGGTTCATCTGGGAATGAGACAACCATTCCGTGAGAATTATTCTCTCTACCACCCATCCGGTAATCTTCTGTACTTAAGATTCCAAAAACATCTTCCATGACGTTAATACATTCTTGCATATTTAAAACGCCCGCATCAATCATATCTTGTTCATTTAAATATAAGAAATCAATTCGCCCATCTTGAGTCATTATTAAAATCCCCTTATAAATTTAGTGAAAATATTAGAGTTATATTATAACAACTCAAGAGAAATGTAAAATAATAGCTAATGTAGCTTTCCATCTATCTGAAAGTATCTATTGTTTCCTCAGTTGCTTCCGTTTCTAAATGCGTTACAAACTCAAAATCATCCACGTAAGTATGCATACGTTCATCAATCGTATCCCACCACAGTTGGCCATCGGGAATTTGATGTAAGTCGATATCAGCAAATGGAATAATTTGATACATCTTCTCTGCTTCAACCCCCAAGTTAAATATAGGCATGAACTTAGGATTCACAACATTCACTTCACCGGACTCATCGCGCTGAAACGTTACTTCAGTAATACCGCCTTGCTTATTATCTAAATCTCTTTGTCCAGTTAAAAAACTAGCTTGAGAATATATAGCAAATGTTTCACCCCCGTTATACCAATCGACGGGTTGTAATACGTGTGGATGCCCACCTAAGATAAGTTTGGCACCAGCATCACTTAATGATTGAAACACATAAAATTGCTCTTCATTTGGTAATGTAGCGTATTCCTCTCCTAACTGTAAGCTCACAACGACCGCATCAACTTGTTCGGATAGTGCGTCCACTTCAGCAACCATTAAAGGAACATCAATTAAACTAATTAAATATTCTTCTCCAGCAGGTACGGGAATACCATTGGTTCCATAGGAATAATTTAAGAAGCCGACACTGATACCATTTGCTTCTATTATTCGGTTTGTATTATAATCTTCCCAAGATTCATAACTACCTACATACATCATATCCTCTTCTTGCAAGTTCTGAAGTGAATAGTGCGCGCCTTCACTGAACCAGTCTAGGGTATGATTTGTAGCATTACTTACGATATCAATACCAATTCGCTTCAGTGCAGCAATAATCTCACTCGGTGCATTAAACTGCGGATACCCTGACATTGGTAGCTGCGGTGAAGCAGCAATCACTTCTAAATTAGCCATCGAAATATCAGCATATTCCAAATAAGGTTGAATATGAGCTAACATCGGCATAAAGTCATAGGCTGCATCTTCATCAAAGAGGTCAGGTTCAAAACCTTCTTCAAGCATATTCGCCACAGTATCTTGATAGATTGGTGAGTAAGTGTCAGCTAAATAACTGACACGGTCATGAATTAACACATCCCCAACTGATCTTAAGGTTAACTCCCCTTCTTGTGATGGAAATATTTCTTTACCTTCTTTCATTGGTAAGTCTTCAAATAAAAACTCTTGCTCAATCGGTTCAACCGGCTCTTCCATCATCTCTTCTTGAGTACTATCATTAACAACAGAAGATTGACTAGCTATTTGAGTCGCTTCATTAGAAGTAGAGTCTGCTTGTGATGTATTTGAAAAAGTATATATATATAATCCAACGATTGTCAGAATAAGTAAGCTTCCAATAATTACTAACCACGTTTTTGTTTTTTTTGACATTTATTCTCTCCTTATTCGATTTTAATCTAAGTTGCCTGTTGAGATTTTTTCAACGCTTAAATCCTCCGCCACTATGACTGTGATATCTTTACCCAACGGATCTTGCCAGATGAACGAGTGGCTATTCTCTTGAAGTTTCTGAACATAAGTCCAGTTATTACCCACCACATCGATAACATCTTGAATAATTAAATTATCCCTTTGCTTTAATTCATCAATCTCAGCTTGTGTCACTGTTAAGTTGGCACGACCATAATTAGCTTGCCCAATTTCTAATTGAATTAAATCTTTAGAAGCCCAGTCGTAAGTCATACTATACGTCCCAGTAATATAAGACATTTCATCTTGAATAAATTCAAAATAATAATCCTTATAATTTTCATCCACTTCAGAAAAACTTGGTAAAGCATCAGGATGATTGATTACTTCTTCCACTTTTTCTAAATCAGATTCTGAATCTGTTGTTTGTAATCTTTCAAACGTCGGATACAAATTTCCATATAAATAGTCCACTTGATTGTTTTCATTCATTGAAACCGTCAGTTTAAAGGTATCTACGGCTACCCACATATCATATTTGAGTGAATCTTCTTCATATGTATACTCATCCCCAAATAACTCTATGATGTCAGCAATACCGATAATGCCATTAATATTATTACCTGAATCGATTACTTCAGTTACTTTGTCTAAGACATCTTTTATTTTGTTATAGATACTTTCTTTTGTTTCATCACTGAATTCGCCTTCGAGTATTTGTGTTGCCAAATCAGGGGAAACAGATGGACTTTCGCTTTTTTCTTCTGCATGAACCGTTTGGACAACAAGTAAATTTAATAATCCAAGTACTAATAAACGCTTCTTCATGACGTATTCTCCTTATCTTTTTACTTTTCTTGTTGTGTTTTATAATTAATAGTTTACACTAACTAACAATACAATACGAATTTAATCCGGTGAAATCATATGAAACGAAAAAAGACCTTAATGAGAATTAAATCTCATTAAGGTCAATGACTCGTTATCTGATTAGTTAAAGTCAGCTAACGGATCTTGTGCTTGTGAACCTGATCCTTGTAATTCAGTAGGTTCCATGGCTGATTTTGGTACTCCGAAGAAGTATGTAACGACAAAGCCACCAATATAAGCTGCAATTAAACCAATGACATATTGTAACCACATGTTATTAGCAATTAGTGGAATTAAAGCAACTCCACTTGGTCCGATGGCTGTTGCTCCAACACTTCCAAAGAATCCAATCACGGCGCCACCTATCCCTCCACCGATACAGGCTGTAATAAATGTTCTACCTAAAGGTAATGTTACAGCATAAATTAATGGCTCACCGATTCCTAAGATACCAACAGGTAAAGCACCTTTAATCATATTTGTTAATTGTTTGTTCTGACGTGCTCTCATCCAAACAGCAATGGCTGCTCCTACTTGTCCTGCACCTGCCATAGCAAGAATAGGTAATAGGTTTGTCTGACCAGTTGAGCTAATCATTTCAATATGAATAGGCGTTAGGACTTGGTGTAAACCAAACATAACGAGTGGTAGGAAGAATGCTCCTAATATAAAGCCTGAGAAGGCTCCACCAATATCCAGAACCCAATTTATTGAACCAACTAACGAGGATGAAATGACCCCGGCAACGGGCATAATGACAAAAATTGTTAATAAACCAACTACAAGTAATGCAATTGTTGGTGTAAAGATAATATCTAATGCATCCGGAATCACTTTTCTTACTGCTTTTTCAACATAAGATAAGATGAATACGGCAAAGATGACACCGATAATCCCACCTTGACCAGCTAATAATGGCTCACCTGTAAAGATATTAATGAGTGGATTCTCAGGGTTCATACCTGTAAGGTAAATAATCCCAGCGATAACTCCACCCATACCTTGAGTTGCGCCAAATACTTTAGCAGCGTTAATACCTACATAAATATTTAAGTAGCCGAATAAACCATTCTTAATAATATTTAAGATGTCAACTGCATGTCCCCAAGTCGCTGCATCGAGTTGACCAGCGGTAATCATGTTCTGGAAGATGGATGCAATCCCCCCAATAATACCGGCACCAACGAAAGCTGGAATTAATGGAACAAAGATACTAGCTATTGAGCGAGTAATACGTTTAAAGGCATTATCATTCCCTTTTTTATATTTTTCTTTATTCTCTTTTGTAATTTGTTCTGTACTAGCTCGTCCAGATGTTAATTCTGGGTCAAGGTTTTCATCGACAGCCGCACCTTTAACACTGCCTGACATACTTGCTAATTCAGTTGCTACTTTACTAGCTGTACCAGGACCGACAACTACTTGTAAGTTATTCCCGTCTTGAACAACACCCATGACACCGTCAACTTTTTTCAATTCAACTTCATCGACGACACTTGGATCAACTAAATCAATCCGGACACGTGTCATACAATTATAGATGTCTGTAGTGTTGTCTTTACCACCCATATGTTTGTATATTTCTTTAGCAATTAATTGTTCTTTTGTTGTATTCATCATTGCTCCTCCTCTTCTTTTATAGCTTCTCGGATAAACCCGTTGTTATGACTTAATATGTCTTTTGCACTATTTGGATCATTATTTGTTAATACCATAACAATGGCCACTTTAACGTTGTTATCTGCTTCTTGAAAAGCTTTTTCTGCTACTTCATAATCACATTCTGTCGCTTGCATTATAATTCGTTTGGAACGTTCTTCTAACTTTTCATTGGTTGGTTGTACGTCTACCATTAAATTTTTATACACTTTTCCAATTTGTACCATCGATACTGTTGATAACATATTTAAGATTAACTTTTGAGCTGTTCCTGCTTTTAACCGAGTTGACCCGGTTAATACTTCTGCGCCTGCATCCACTTCAATGGCAACTTGGCTGTATTCACTAATTTCAGCGCCTTTGTTACAAGCAATTGATACCGTAGATGCGCCAACTTCTTGAGCATAGGCCAAACCACCTTTAACATAAGGCGTTCGACCACTTGCCGCAATTCCCACAACTGTATCTTTATTAGTTAATTTCAATTCTTTTAAGTCATCTCGTCCAAACTCTGCAGAATCTTCTGCACCTTCGACTGCTGATAACATGGCTTTTTCTCCACCAGCAATTAAACCAACGACCATCTCAGGCGGTGTACTAAAGGTTGGTACACATTCCGCTGCATCTAAGACCCCTAAGCGTCCGCTCGTTCCTGCTCCCATGTATATTAAGCGACCGTCTTGTTTAAAAGATTTCACGATTAATTTAATCGCTGCTTCTATTTGTGGTAAAACTTGTTCAATCGCTTCGGGTACACGGCGATCTTCCTGATTCATCAGTGCAATAGCTTCTTGAACGCTCATTTGGTCTAATGCCATCGAAGCTTCATTTCTCGTCTCAGTTGTTAGCTTGCCTAATTTCATCTATCTATCCTCTCTTCCATTGAATTTCAAACGGTTGTCCAGGTCTCATTGCCTCAAGTAAAAGATAATCACCCGATTGTATATAACCAATCACATTAACCTTTTCATCCGCTGGTAGATTCGTTTTTGTTATTTGAACTTCTCCTTCGTATCGAAGATAATCAGAGTTATCAATCGTAATTGAACCTACCGTTCGTTCACTCATTTGTTCCGGTTTAACTACGAAATCTTGTCTCATCCTTGCTTCCTGACTACGAATGACATCGCGAGCCGCGTCCATTCTTTGAGTGTGTCGCCCTTCGATATGTTTCAGTTGTTCGATAGTGTTGGAAGTCGCGACTGCTTCGAAAAATAAGACTGTTTCATTTAAATATTTTTCCCACTGAATTTGACTATAAGTACTCAAACCTGGGTCGCCAATATACACTTTATCAACAAAGGTTGTTTGCCTTAATTCAAGCGCGCTCCCTAAAGAATGTTTGTAACGGTGGTCTTCTAAAGTTGGTAATCCTTCATATAAAGGTCCTCTCAAATCACCCTCTCCTGGTACAAAAGCCATGACCGTAATCCCTTGCTCTTTCAGCCATTTGTTCATATTAATAAACTCTAATTTATCTAAACCCGTTTCAGGACGCGGATAATAATTATGCCAAGCCTCAATCGACGTGAACTCCACTTCTAACTCTTTTAAAATATTCAAATCTTCTACGCTAATTGTACTCGCATTTAATACAACATCTACTTGCTCACTAATGAGTTTAATCTCTTCGTGACTGACTCCATAGTCGACTCGAATTCCAGTCACACCTAGTTCAATCAATGGAGTTAAATCTTTATAATAAATACCTAAGTTCTTTAAGGCGTCTCCAGAAACATCAACGACTAATTCCATTTCATAATCTTTTGCTACCGAACCTAATTGCCCTAATCGATCTAAATACAATCCAGAATCATCTTCAGGGATATGAATTGACGAGAAAATACCTTTAAAACCAATCTCATGCATGCGTCTTATGTACTGTTTAACTTCTTCTGTCACATCTTCATTTAAATATATTGAAATACCATACATATCCTCACTCCATTGTAATCGTTTTCTAAACAAATTATACAACTTATGAAATGAAATTTCAATACAAATATTTTGTTTTTATCAAGAATGAAATGAAATTACATTTCAATTGCATTAAGTTACTTTAGGTATTTATTAACTCGGACTTGAATATGATTTTATTAACCTTAGAATCAAAGTTTAAAACTTTTTTATAAGGAGGATATCACAATTAGTGGGATGGGAATTAGCGGATCGGCTGTTCTCACTTCTTATGCAAAAGAATTAAAAGATAAAAATCATGATGTTACTATTGTTTGCTACGATACCTCGCCTAGCTTTGGGCGCGGGGTACTTTTTAGAGAGGATTCAGATTTAGCACTAGTAAATACCAGAACAACTGATATTACTTATGATTACGAACAACCAGGTGAGTATGAAGTTAGGCTAAAAGAAGAAGCAAAAATTGAAGGCGATATTCCCGAATTTATGATGCGTGCCTTGTTTGGTGAGTATTTAAATGATCGAACAATGAAGCAAATTGAATTATCGAATGCAACTGTACACTATGAAACCATCGAAGATATGCGATAGTTAAGTGAAACAAAACAGTTGGAATTAGTCACTGAGTCAAATGAGGTACGTCAATATGATCGTGTCCATCTGTGTTCTGGTTCTCTACCAGTATTAGACCCTTACCATTTGAACGGAAAACCAAACTACATTAGTAACCCTACCCTCTAAACGAACTCACACATAACTTTTTTAAAGATGACCGTTTCGTTGTCATTGGAACAAGACTAACTGCGATCATCATTCTCAAATATCTATTACAAGAACGCGAAAATGAATCCGTGTACGCTTACTCACGTCATAACTTTTTCAATACAGTTGGAACAGCAAATTACATTAGTTTAAAAATGACACATATTATGTTGGATAACGTCAAAGCGACAATGGATTCAAATGAGAAAATTCTCTATTTCGATGCATTAGATAAACTTATTCAAAAAGAATTTAATCATTTAAATATTCGGTTTGAAGATTTCTGTAATATTGCTTTGCAAACAGGAACTGCAGGGCTAAGAGAGTCTTTAAATCATTCAAATTTTATGGCGAAGACAGAACGTATTGGTGTTTCCACAACTCGAATATTGTATTTCTTATGGCAATATATGCCTGAATCAGAACGAAAAGCATACTTAGATAAATATCAAGAACCCTTTAACTTAGCTAAAGGAAAACTTCCGATGAAGTCGGCTGAAGCTATTATTGAAGGTGATGACCGTGGCCAATTAACCATTCTCAAAGATGATGAAACTGTTGCTTATGATGACAACACACGAGAATACATTATGAAGAATAAGGATAATGAAGAGATTTTACGTGCGGATTGGGTTATTAACGCAATGGGTGTAAACCTTCATTTAGAAGGCGATTTAAGTGGTCATCCATTAATTCATTCCTTATTAAATAAACGCTACATTATGCCTGACACTCCAGGTGGATTGAGTCTCAATGTCTCAACGCAATGTGTGATTTCACCTAGTTGGTGCGAAATTCCTACATTTCATGCCCATGGAATGTTAGTGAGTGCAGCTGTTTTTCAAAATAATTCAAATTATAAAGCTCAATCCGTTAGCTATCAACTCATCAAAGATATCATTGCTAACTATTAAACAAATAAATACGGATTGAAATTCATTGAGAACTTCAAACCGTATTTTTTATTTATTTGATTTGTCAAATTAAGCTAGACAAAACTGCTTCATCTAAGTAACTCAAAAATACTTCCAACGGTGTTCGGTAGTGTAAGGATTTCCGTGGAATCGTGTTCCGTTTGTGTGCAATCGATGACACA